>JAEORY010000219.1 GCA_016840645.1 Candidatus Borrarchaeota archaeon
TTTGACGGTTGCCATTTTTTCTCCTTTAAAATGGTTGCGTCTATTATACTTTAGATTTAATTAATGTACACGAACTCTTTCAAAAGAAGCTAACCAAAGATCTGATAGCTTGATAGGGTTGTTTTTGTATGTAAATCGAATATATTTTTTATCTTCAACTTTGCCAACTAAATTGTTTTCTTTGTCAAAAACGCTATCTTTTTTGAGAATTAGACCAAAAACATCGCAATATATTTTTAGATAGTTCATTTTTTGAATACTCTACTTATTTTTACTTTTTTAAATTCTTGAGTTTCTTCTTTGTCTTCTTCTTCTGGCGCATAAGGAGTATCACCCAGTGTCTGCTTTCCAGATCTTTCTTCCCAATAAGGATGCCCGGTTCCGTATCCTCTTGAGACTCTTAAGTGTGTAGCCTGTCCTTCCATTTCTTCTAGAAGAAGTTTTATTATTTCTAAGTCTGTCACTCAAACTCCTAGATTTGATTGCATGCTTAACAACTTGATAGTAGACAGCAGGCACTACAATTATAGTTGTAAATAAATATTCAGAAAGACTTAATTTATTTTCCATAATTTTGTATCAATATTGTAAGAAGGCTTAGTGCAGGAATACCAAAAACTGCAATAGAAAGAATCAAATTTATGCCATCTAAAAACTTACCAAAACTATCGATAGACTCTTTGTCCCATTGTTCATCAGCGCCCAAAGGGTATTTAACTACATAGATAAAATCTTTAATTTTCTTTTTTAACTTCTTCATATTTTATAAACTCAACAAAATTACCAGAAGGGTCTTTAGCATAGAAAGACTTTGAACCATCCCTATGAAGCTTCCAACCATGATTAGGAAACATTGTATTTAGAATATCTTCTTGCTCTTCGCTTTCTACTCTAAAAGCAATATGAGGCGGATGCTGTTTAGGAGTGACAAAAGCAATTTTAGATCCCTCAGTCTCTAAAAACGCCCACGTATTATCCTGGTATAAGACTTTTGCGTCGTCCCACATTTTCTTATACCACTTGACAGACTCGTCAATATCTGTTGACAACACAGCAACATGGTCAAGTTTCATTAGTTCCAGCCAATGCAAACAACCTTGTTGGGGTCAATATTGAATATTTCATTATTAATTGCAAAATAATTTGAAGTATCATTTTGATTAATAGTTATAGGAATTACTTCAATGTTATTTCTAACTGGTACGAACGTCTTTCTATTAATGCTATAGAAGTATTCTATATCCTTTGACAAAGAGAGCATATAGGATGGACCGGACATTTCATTTACGACATCATCGTCCCAGTCTGCATCAAGTAACTTTTGAAGCATTTCTTCTACATCTTCAGTATTTACTTTAAGTTCTTCAATTGACTCAAAGTTTTTTTCTAACTCTTCTATAGTACTATCATCATTACTACCAGAAAGAGTTTCTAGAACAGGTTTGTCTTTTTTCAAGTCATTTTCCTTTTTTAGATCTGTGTTCTTCAATATCTTGTTCAGTTGCTTCACGAAGGAAATAAAAGCTATAACTAGTATAACCTTCGTGACGATCCACTTCGCTATATTTGACAAGATACGTTGTACCATTAACCTCTCTAAGTTCAATCCTCTCGCGAATCGCCATAGGAATCCTCGCTTATAAATATATCTCTATTAGAAATATAGTTAAAACGATCTTCAATAATCTTTTTATCAATTCTCTCGACCAGATCTTTCTCAGATTCTTTAGGCTCTCTATGATGTAGATAGTACTTTTTTAAAACTTCTTTCACTTAAATTCCTATGTTTCTTAAATGTATAATAACTTAAGTGAAATAAGTTTACATACTTTGATTTTTTAAAAAATCTTTGAAGCCGCAACTGCAGCAGCCATCAAAAACTGAACTACAGCAAATACTGTGACGGCTTTTGTCCTAAAAAGCTTTAATTCTTGTACTTCGCCAACAAGCGATTTAAGTTGTGTAGGAGAAGTCACATCGTCAATTTTAGACTTCCACTCTCTCAGTTCATCAACTTTATCTTCTTTTGCTCTAATTGCAGCTAACTCTTGCTTTACATCAAGAAGCTCAGACCTCAAAGACTCAATGCCTGTAGCTAAAGTCTCAAGCTCTTTTAAGACTAGTCGAGAATATTCTCCCCATCCATTTTGATTATCTGAACTCATGATGACCTCAATTGACTTACTAAATTATACATTGGATTTTTTTCTATAATCTGAACCAAAGACTTTTTGCAATCTTCAGGAAAAGCTTTTGCCAAATCTAGAATTTCAATAACAGTTGTGACGTCCCAAGAACATCCATAAACAATACTTTCTCCGTTTTCTTTTACTGGAATTAAAGTTGTTAAAAATGTAGAGCCATCTTCATAACTAAGGTAGGTTTGTTTTGACCCATCAAGCGCGTTTTTGTGACGATGAATATTTATTTCGTTCATGTTGTCACATGTAAAAGCGTCTCTTAACGTTCCGTTTTTTAAAACTTTTCCTTTGATTTGACCCTTTAAAGACTTTTTGTTTTTTACTCTAATTCTTAGTTTTTCATCTACAGACCAGACAAAAGTTCTTACTGGAATCTCTTTAAAAAAAGACTGATAAAGCGAAAGTTCTTGAATTCTCTTTTCTTCTTGACGAGAAATATTTTCAGTCAACACCTTTAGTTTTTCTAAATTTTTCATCAGCAAGTTCCGCCTAAGAATTTAAAAGAAAACGCCTGACTATGTGTCTAAGCTTTTGTTCACTTAAAACAGCATGGTCAGGCGTTTCAAGAAGACCCATGTCTTCTAGGTATTTTGCAATTTGCTTATAGACGGGTGTATCAGCGTCTCTATAACTTCCGCTATGTCCTCCTGGCCAACCTCCGTGTGAAGTTGGCTGATCTAAATAAAGATCTTTAAGCTTGCTACTTTTTGTCTTCTTCTTTTTGCTCATGATAACGATACAACCGACTTAAAACTAACAGGCTTCCAGATAAAGCCGCAATTTTAAATAGGTTCCAATCATGCAAAGTGACCGACAAACCCATTAACAAGACGTTGGTAACGATGCATGCATCCGTCATCGCATTTACAAATTGTCTACTAGCATCTTGTATTTGCTTATTCACTATAAATAAGTATACAAGTTATTCTCTAATTACACGAAGATCTTGTGCTTTCATGTCATAAACTTTACCGTCAAGTTCACTCAAGAACTTAATTCTACGCATCTTAGAAAATGCGCCGACGCCGTTTCCAGCAGTTACTGGTACATAATAGATTTCTTGAACAACTCCGCGATTACTCATGTGGTATAGCGCTTCTACTTTGTCACCAACCCTGACGTTCATCTTCAATCTCCTTAAGGTATTTTTTCTTAATGGTCTTATGCAGACCCGGGTTAATCTCAAGACAATCATACAGTATTTTGTTTCGAATTAAAACACGGGGTCGATCAGTCAAAAGGTTAGTTTCGTCGATATAAAAAGGCAGATTATTATAGTTGCAATACTCTACTAGCTTTTCTTTTCTAGTCAAGAGAAAAGGCCGAAGATAGTTACCACGAATTCGCGGAATAAGCTTTCCTTCTCCATGAAGCGATGAAAAGATCCACCACTCAACAGCATCATCAAGATGGTGCGCAGTGGCCACAGGGCGCTCTGCCTGATCCAGGAAGTCATATCTTGCATCTCTCCAGGTTGCCTCAAGGCCCTTACTTTTCTGTTCAACAGAAGACAACGTGGTCATTCTAAGAGGAACATTTAAATGCTTGCAAAGCCTTGTTACGACATAAGCAGATTCATCTGACGTCTTTGTTCCGTGATGCACAAAAGCAGCAGAGACATCTCTGCGACTCTTTGTAAGAAATCCAAGAAGCGCGACAGAGTCAGGTCCTCCGCTGAGCGCTACTTCAACTTTCTTTGGAATCTTGCATGCAAGTTTAAACATTTTTACCTACCTATAAATATATTATAATGTGTATTATTGGGATTTGCACACCATGAAAATTAAGAAATCACAACTCAGAAAAATTCTCAAAGAAGAACTTGCAAAAATTCTCAAAGAAGGAGAAGTTATAGATTTATACTCAGATCCTTTTCCAGAAATACCCGATAGCGAAATGGACAGAAAGACAAAAGAACGTATTGCGAGTATGGCGTTACCTTATTCTTTAGACGCTGAAGTTAATGATCTAGAATGGAGCATATCAAATATCTTGAACAACAGAGCCGAAATTTTAACTAAAAATGAATTATATAGCTGGCTTAAAGATATTCATTCTTTTAAGCATCCAAAAGCATTTGATATAGCAATTCACAATTTGCTGATGCGTTCAGAGATTTTCTATAGCAAAAAGACTAAAGAATACTTTGGCAAACAGTTTAGAGACTCTTTTCCATCCGAGAAAATTCTTCCGCTTTCATATTACAGAAAATAGCTTACAAGAAAAATGGATAAAAATAGAAAGTCTACTTAACTAGACACTCATGAAAACCAGCTGGGAACACATCTTTGTTCTGGCTGTAAAAACGTTTCCAGTCGCTGTCAAGAATATAAGTAACGGCATTGTCGTCCATTGATCTAACACTTCTGCCGTATGCCTGAACAATCGTCATTGCAGTTTGCATAGGATACCACTTTTCATTCTTATTCATTCGCTTTCTAATAATTGGATCACCCAGATAAGGATAGGGTACCTTAACAATGATCTGAAATCGAGAAGCGTCACCTTTTAAGTCTACCCCTTCTGTCATTGAAGGCGTCAAAAGAACAGTAGGCTCTTTTGAAGTAATATGCTTATGAAGAATTTCGTCTCGATTATCACTATTGTGTGTAAGAATCCGCTTCGATCGAACTGCCTTTTTTAAGTAGTTAGCAATTTTGTATGTATGACAGTGAATAATACCCTTTTCACCTTTATGCTCTGCCAGAATTGCCTTGACAGCGTCCTTAGCACGAGGCAAGGTAAAGTCAATTACCTTGGCACTAAAGCTTCCAATATTAGCATGAATAATAGGACGATTTTCCACAGGAAAGGGTGACGCGATGCTAATTGAATCATAGTCGTCTTCAGCAATACCCATTGACTTAGCAAAACCTTTCGCGTTAAGAATTGTTGCAGACATGAGCAGGACCTTTCGACCCATTCGGAAAAGATACGTCTCTGCATACTTTGATACATCAATCGCACGATAAGTTACACGAACATAACCGCGTTTCTCAGTCTCACCGACTTCCATTACCCAGTTGTCTGAAGAATAGTCTTCCAAGAAAAGCGTAAGTTTGTTTGAGTGAGACTTGAGCATATCGTACTTCAAAGCAATTGCTGCCAAATCTTTTACACGAGACTTGAGACCGAGATTTTCTAGCTGCTGCTCAAAGTAAAGAATCTGCTTCTGCAACTTTGGATTATAGACATCGCGAAGCCATTTGTAAAAAGCGACAGGAGTAATCTTTCCAGGCCACTTGCATTTAACAACTTTGTCGCAAAAGTACTGGCTTACAGAAATCTCAACAAACTTTGTAAGAACAGACTCAGCATTGTGAGCCTCGTCTACAACTAAGAAGTTACGAGGAGTAATCTTTCCAGAATAAGTTGACTCCATAATAAAGTAAGGAAAGTTTGTTACTGATTCTGGAGATTCCAGAAAGAGCTTTTTTTCACGCTTATAAAGACAATCAGCAGTGCACTTCTTAAAAAATCTCGAAGACTTATCTTCTGTTCTAAGCATCTGTTGGCTAGTGCGACAGTCATTTTTCTTGTGATACTCGCACTGATAGTTTTTAGAAGAGTAAACTGACGTCATCTTTCCGTTCGGATGCCCGAAGTCATTTTCGTATTGCTCTTGAAGAACTCGCTGAGTTGTCAGGAAATAGGATCCTCTTGTAAACTCTTCGGAATGAGAAAGTTGTTCGTTCAAGACTCGAGCCAGAGTCAATCCAATTGCAGACTTACCTACCCCTGTTCCTGCTTCAAGAATAAAAAACTTTTTGTCATTTTTCAAGAAAGCTTTAAGTGCGGCTTCAATTGCCTGTTCTTGCTCTGGTCGTGGAACAGGATACGGAAAATGTTTACTAATATCCAAAGTGAATCTCCTATGCTACACTATTATAGTTTACATAAGTAAGATTTACACACTAAATTCTTTCTAGAAAACCTATTTTGTCTGTGGTCTGTCTTGCACCGCGGTGGCGCAAATAAGTTACAAATTCACTACTTGTCGCTCCGCTAAATTTTATTTCTTTTAATGATATTCTAGAATATCCAGCTTTCATTCTGCGCTTAAGGTAGATGGAATTAATTCTAATGACTCCCTCTTCGTCTTTTTTAAAAGTAGTAATAAACTCTAAGAATTTAATCTGAGATGACTTTTTAATTCCTGTTTTACTTTTGATGATCCCAAGCATAGATTCTTGAACTAGCTCTTCTATTGTAGATCTAGGTGAATGACCAAACATTGGCGGGGCTCCTTGTATTTATTTTGTATGATTGTCTGCAATGGACGATGAAGCCCAAGAATCAGGCTTTACTTTTAAATCGTAACCCATGCCAGTTACCCAACCTGACACAGAAGACATCATCATTCTCGTCTTATTTTCTTTATTTCTTCCGATGTCTACGTGTAGTTCGATAGGCGTCTTCGGTGAAAGTTCATTTATTTTTTGAGCGGCTTGAACTGATAGATTAACTTCTTCATTTATTTTATTTTTA
>JAEORY010000220.1 GCA_016840645.1 Candidatus Borrarchaeota archaeon
TAGGGTAAGGTCAACATTAGGGGAACCTTTTTGCCGAGCATATTGAGGAGTATATGGCCTCGTATTGAGATCATATTCTCTACCGTTCTCGACTCCGACTCCCGCCTGTGTCCTTTTCCTTATTTGCTCTATTATCAAGTTTCCTATCCGCTTTTTGTCCGCTTCGTTTAATATTTCCAGCGACTCGATCTTTTCCTTGTCGTCCTTCAATAGAGCTAACAGGTCTATTTTCCTGCCCTTTTGCGTTGCCAGCCTGAATCTCCCTGTTTATTTCATCGGCTTTTTTACCGATTTCTTCTTCTTCATCGATTTTTTTAGCTGCCCTAATTTCGGCTTCCCTTTTAAGTGCTTCTTTCTCTGACATGCCATCGTTAAACCTCATGTGCTTTTCATGGGGCAAAATAAAGCCATTTTCATCAAGATAGACAATTGTTGTCGCTTTCTCTTTCTCGGTGGTTAACGGCTTAATTGCGTTAAAAATAATCTTTAACTTATATTTGTTTTCACCAAAATCAGGCGTATTTAATTTTGGATAATCATCAGGCCATTGATTTGAATCCTTTAGATACTTAGCAATGGAAATAACTTTCTTGAAGTTATCTTTCTCAATTCTTGCGTAATCTTTTTGCTGATCTTCAATGTTTGTAACAGTTTCAGAATCGGCGATAAGCCTATCAATGGCACTAGCAAAATTCGTTGCATTTAACTCTCCACTAACTTTGTCAGTGGTTAGATCATTTGTGGTTAAAAGTATCCTAGTAATGGCAAGGGCAATTTCTAGGTGGCCAGGAAGATCCGGGTTTGGATTTGCGAACTCAAACTTACTATTACCGTTCTTGTTGTTGATATTAATTACATGCGTAGGGCCTGTTTTTGTGATCGCTGGAGGAGTTTCCCCGTCATAATAAATAACGGCCTGGCCAAACCCTTGCTGTGCCGCAATGTGAATAATATCGGAAAATATAACGTTTAAGTCTCGACTGACCTCTGCAATTTCATTTCCGTGGGGGTAGAAATGACCATCTGTAGCCTTTTTGATCTGAGTAAAGGGCATTACGGCAAAAGGGTTCTTGTTCCCTTCATTTTTGGGGTTCTTTGTTACAACATTGGTAAAAATTACCTGACCCTTACCCTCTCCCTCGGTGATTTCTTTCTTTATCCGAGTAAAAACGAAGTTATAATCTTTACTCCAGACGTTATACAGACCAACAACTTCGCCACCCATTGCTTCTTCTGGCGTATTATCCCAATCGATGAACTTGTGAGCAGTGGTAAAATCAGCATGGTCAAGCTTGAAAACAATTACCTCTGCCTTGGTCTTTGAGGTATTTGGAATGGCGGTAAAGAGCTGTTGCGGAAGTGCCTTAAACCTAATTCTATTGTCATCTGACAAATAATTAAACAACTCAACGTATTGATGATTTGTATATAGCTCACTCGCCTTTATCATGACATCATCAAAGGTGTTTCCATCTTCCGATGGATCAGCATAAACATAGTTAAGAAATTCAGTTAACCGCTTGTTTACTTCTCCGGTTTTTACATCAACAACTTCCCGTCGAACCCCGGCAGAATAAGCACGAGACAACTTACGGATCATCTTTTTACCTATCGTCAAATTCATGACGGTCATTTCATTCCATGACTCGGGGTACTTTTTACGCAATTGCTCTTCAACTAAACGCTTCTGGTTCTCATTTATAATCTGATACGCTCTAGTGTGACGATCAATTCTCTGGTCATTTTCAGCAGATTCAACCATTTGGACAATGTTATTTAGAACTGAATCATCTGTAAGATTATATGCCATTTCGAAACCCTATCTAAAAGGAGTTAAATAAATTCCAGTTTCTTTGTTACTAAATTGATCAAGCCCGTGTTCGTAGACACAGTAATATTCAAGCGCAGTGTTAGCGTGGGAAGTCCAGTCGTGCAGCGGCTTTTCATTCTCTCCATGATCCTTTTCCGGGTACTTATAGTTTTCTACGCAGTCACAGAAAAAGTTTAACCGTTTGTTCACCAATATTCTATCACTAGAGCCTAGCATATTGACAGATAAAATTCTATTCTTTATAACGTTTGGCACCTTCATGCGCAGCGTAATATGATATTTGTCGTAAATATAACTGGAAATACTATCTCCAGAGATTCTTTCTCGGTTTTTTGCGTCCGGGTCACCATACCATCCAGAAACATCTCTCAAGGTTAAAAATCTCCCATGATGTGCCTTGTATCCACCAAGAATCCTTGCAATTTCAGTAAATATCTGAGGGATGCTCCTGTCAGCTTCTTCCCAGTGGTCAAAAATCCTTAATTGCCCATGGTAATCCTGAAGAAAAATAACACTCGTTGGATCCCCAATCCCCCAGTCAATTGAAATAAGAACTGGATGATTTGGGTTGTATTCGACATCTACGGCATGTTTTTCCCGGCTAAACCACTTGTAAACCCTTCCCTTGATTGACTTGTTGTAGGAAATGTCAACTTCCTGCGCCATTGTCTCTGCCGGGAGAGTTGCCGCCATCTTGTCGTACCACTCTTGAGTTTTGCCCGGATGATCTCTCCAGTGCATAGTGAAAATATCAATGTCTGTTTCCCATCTCAATCGAGCGAACTCATTTCCCCGCCCATTTGGGGTTGACCCGTACACGAGACAGTTACTTGTTTGAGATACCGCCTCCTGCACCTTCACAGAGCGCGGAATATGGGCAAATTCATCGATAAAATAGATACTGGTACGATCACCCCTCCCGATGTCATCTCCACCTTCGCCGGCGACATACGACTCCATCTCGGGGATTTTAATCAATCCTATTTTTGAGTGTTTTTTCTCATTGTAACCATGTGTTAGGAACCCCGGAAGGTTCCATAATATGAACCTAATCCGCTGCAAGAGGCTTTTCATGTTCCCAATTTCATCTACCAGGCCAAACTTCCTTGAGCCAACACCGGCAGAAAAACCCTTTTCGGTGATCATTTTCCAGACAATCCAGCCTAAAAATACCCAAGAAAAGCCCATGTCTCGGCTTTTTTCGACTAACAGAGGCTTTTTAAGCTCGTAGCACTCATTTAGCTTGTAACAGAAATCTCTTTGAAACCCATAAAGAAGGAATGGGAGCGTTTTACTTTTCGTCCGGGGATCATACGTGTAGACAAAATAATTAAAGAAAAAGATGAAGTCACGATTGACCATCTCAACTATTTGCGCCCGAACTTTATAGTTCCTCTTGCCGGATTCAATTATTTTGTATCGTTCCTTGAGGTTTTCAATCATCCATTAAAAACTTTTTATTAAAGTTAAACTCCTCTTCCTGCTTTCCGACCAATTCTGATCGCAATACTTTTATTTTAGCATCAGCGGAGATGCAAACGTGCACATCGTTCCTATTTTCACATCTTTTTAGGGTAATTTTGGCGATAATTTCACCGTTTTCGATAAGTGTGAAGCTCTGACCGAACTTCCTTTTAATCATAAGCACAAATTGTCTCCAGTCTCTTCGACACTTTCAGCGTCGATGTTAATATCAAAATTACCACCATATTTATTCTTGAGAGCTTGAACACCAAAGTAGATCGCGAAAAACATGTTGTCACAGTCAGTTATCTTGATAATTGGGCTTGCTTTATACATCGCAAAGAATGTCCACTTGCCGTGGCTATTGCCTACTATCTGATAAGACAAACTAAACTTAAATTGATAATCATCTAGGCGCTTTTGAAGCTCGAACCATGCACTCAAAATAGCGTCCAGAAGAACTTATGATCAATAAATGACCCGGCAATTAAACCAACGCCGGCTATCACTGCTCCGACAGTCTCATTAGCTCCAATCTTTCCGTCGCCAGTGATTGAGCATCCATACAAGTACAACGCCAAGAATATTAAAACTGCAAACATTCTTCCCCCTAAATCCAAATAAGTTTGAAATCATTCCTCAACAACTTGCCCATGAAATACTCACGGTTTTCTTTGCTCATTTTATTAAACTTCTTCTTGAACATCATAAAATTAACATCAAGCCTAGTACTTGACCTAAACGCTGCCGTCATTTCAACAAGGTCTTTTATTGCCTTGGTAGTCATTAGCTTTTTAACTTCCACCCTGATTGGAACCGTGATTTTGTGTCGCGCAAACTCACTATAAAGCTCTGCTACGCTTGGAACCTTTTCAGTAGTGTGCATCAGCTCCAATGTTTCAATTTGCCCGGCAGTTAGCTCGTAAATAGACTTTTTCTGAAGCCTTTTGTCTGCGGTAGGGCAAAGCCTTTTGATGGTTTTCCTCTTTGTTGCATCATGGAACACATATAAAAACCCATCTCTTGACTCTACTACGTCAAACTCAAAGTATTTAAAGTTTTTATGATCTTGATGTTTAAGTCCTTCCCTTAGGGCGGCTATGGAGTTTTCTGGAATAGTTGGATGCAATTTATCATACAACCTATGCCCCCAGTTGGTGAATCCGCCCTTCTTTAGTGCCTTATAAACCCATTTACATTTCCACATAGTTAAATCCCTTCTTGCATATCATATAGAAGTTGCTTTCTTTGGTTGTTAACAGCAACATACAAAGCGCTAGTATCATGCCCGGCTTTTCTGTGCAGCTGAATCAGATTGTAAATTGTCCCCTCAATTTCACGGATAGTTATTGATCGCTCTTCTTGCTTTCTATATCTTTCCTGTTGTTCATAATCTTCTTTACTCATGTTTTCTTCATGCTCTTTCATTTCTTTCCCTCGCCTCTTTTTCCAGCCTTTTCGCTTCCTTGCTGACATTTTGGTTAACTAAGTATTTAACGGCTTCAAGTATTCCCATGCACTCAATATTTGAAAAATTTCCAGCTCTCAATATTTCCTTAATCTCGGCAATTGCATCTACTTGCTGCCTTTCTCTCCCTTCTAAATCTTCAATCTTCACAACTCCCCCCTACTTGTTACTTGTTCCTTCAATAACAGCAACATACAAAGCGCTAGTATCATGCCGCCCCTAGCTTCCCTGTTTGCCGTTCTTTGCGCTTGCCAAAGAATTGCCTCATCGAGCCTGGTCAATGTTATTGCATTTTCCCGACAAGGAAACTTTTCATTTAGCCCATAAATCATGTGCCTTGCTACTGCGATCATGTCGACCACTTGACAGCCATTAACTCCATTCTCTTTGATGGGGCCATTCTGAATTTTAAATGAAATAATGTTTTGTTCGTCATCGATATTAATGAAATACTTCGACGACTCAGTAAACTCGTTTGGAAATTTCGTTGCCGAATCCTTTCCGAGCCTGCAAATTTCTACCGTTCCAACTTTCTCTAATCCCTTTAGTGTTTCTAACGCCATCTCTCCTCCCTATAGCTTAAGATTTGCCTTATCTTCTACGAAATCAAAAAACCTTTCAAATGGTTTCATGTGCCGGTAGTCTCCCCCTAAAAAGAACAACAACAGCACCATATTAACAGTAACAAAAAATGGCACAATTAAAACCAATCTCCAAAAAACAATACTCAAAACATTCATTTCATTCCTCCAATCAAATCTTTCCCAAATTTCATATAATCTAACTTTGTTTTCATGGCGTTCCTGGCCTCGGCAAGACATTTCACACCCTCTTTTACTTTTCCGTTCTTAATCAACATTTCACCCGTCGTAATTAACTGCATCGCGGAGCTGTTTAATAATTGAATCGAACCCGATTTCTCCTCTTTTAGCTCTGTAAATATCTCTGTGGACACCGCCAAGCTTGTTGTTTTTTCTGTACCACTCTCTTGCTTTTTCACGGTATCTTTCCCGGTGCTTTCTGTATGTTTTTCTGCAAGCTTCCCTGTCTCGCTCTCGGTTGGCCTCCGACCTGTGCCTGTTTGATGTTCGCCGGGCATTGCATTTTTCCTTGTTTTCTCGGTAATATTTTCGCTTTTTTTCTCGCTGTCGCTCAATGTTTGCTTGATACCACTCCCTGTTTTGCCTGTTTCGCTTTTCAATATACTCTTTTGTTGATCTTCTTGCTTTGTCGTATTTTCTTCTATGCTCTGCTTGCTCTGGCGTTCTCCATCTTCCGTGGAACCACACTCTCCCGTCTTCTCTTGTTTTTCTTCCCATAACACAAACTCGTCTTCGTCAAACTCAACACTAAAATCAAAAAGCTCATCGTCTTCACCACGATAAAACCCTTGATCATCCATATAAACATAGGCGCAATCGTCCCACATGGTGGATCTTACCCTTTTACCAAGCTTAACGTGTTTTATTGCTTCCTGATAGCTAAACAGCCCACCTTTCATGTTCATCCTCCAAGCTTAATTTTTGATCAATCTTTTCCCTTACTCCCTCTATCGTCTTTGCACTACCATAATACTTACTGCCCTTGTATGCCTGATAGCTCCCCCTGCTCTTTACGTGCGTAATACATATGTCTCGATAAACAATCCCGGCACGGCTTCCCCTGTTCCTACAGTTTTCACTTGTCCCAACAACCCGCAAGTTTTCCCGCCTATTGTCCAGCGAATCCCTGTTTATATGGTCAACTTGATTATCTGGTGAATATTCACCATTGCCAACAATTTCTCTGTGCAAATGAAACGTTTTCCACGCATGGTTACACCACCGTCTAATATACACCCCCTTTGATGTTCCTGACGTGCTGTGGGCGTACCAGCAAGTAGTATCCTC
>JAEORY010000221.1 GCA_016840645.1 Candidatus Borrarchaeota archaeon
GCTGTTCAACAGGCTATTAAGGAAATAGACTACGTGGTTAATAATGACATAGGCTGTTATTCTATGCTGCTTTTGGAGCCATATGAAATTACGGATTCTCTATTATGTATGGGAGCGTCTCTAGGCGTTTCAAGTGGTATGCAACATGCAATTAATGATAAAGTCATTGCTTTTGTAGGAGACTCAACATTTTTCCACGCTTCTTTGCCTGGATTTATAAATGCCGTACATAATAAACACAATTTTACCGTCTTCATTTTAAATAATAAGGTGACTGCAATGACTGGTCAGCAACCAAACCCTGGTTCTGATTTTGGCGCAGCACCTGTCGAAGAAATTGACTTAGAAGCTGTAGTAAAAGCTATCGGTGTTAAACACGTTACCGTTATCAACGCATTCGATCCTAAGAGCAACATTGATCCGATAAAAGAGGCTTTAGAATACGAAGGAGTATCTGTTGTAATTTCAAAAGGTCCTTGTGCTTTGTATAATGACCGCTTGAAGAGAAAACGCGGAGTTCCGATAATTCCGAACATGGTCGATAAAGAAGAGTGCAAGACTATCTATGCTTGTATTCGGGACTTCTACTGCCCTGCAATTGAGATGGATATGGAAAGCAGACAAGCTGTCATCCTAAAAGATTTATGCGATGGTTGCATGGTCTGCGCGAAACTTTGTCCAGTTTCTTCAATAAAAACCACAGGTGGTGCTCAATAATGGTAGCCGGTTATAATATTATGCTGTCGGGTGTTGGTGGCCAAGGACTTATGTTATTATCAACAATCATTGGAAATGCCTGTAACAAACTAGGAATGAAGGTAATAACTGGAGAACAACATGGCCTCTCACAAAGAAGTGGCTCAATATATGTCCATCTTAGAATAGGTGAAAAGGTACATTCACCATTAATCCCTTATGGTTCCGCGGACATAATCATTTCTATGGAAGCCACTGAAGTTCTGCGATATATTGAATTTCTTAAAGATGACGGAATCATCATTATGAACAAACGTATTATGCATCCTTCACTAGTAACTGGTGATATTGCGAAGCACCGAGATAAAAATCGTACATATATCACCTTAGAACAGATACTTACTCAATTAGAACAAGTAACTAGGAATATTATTGTACTAGACGCAACAAAACTTGCCGAACTTGCTGGGAATCCAAGAACTGAAAATACGGTTTTAAGTGGTGCTGCTAGTGCTTTACAAGAGTTCCCCATCGATAAAGATGTTCTAAAGGAAACTATCAAGGATTTAGTCCCATCTAAAACAATTGAAGAAAATCTTAGAGCGTTTGACATGGGCTACGAAGAGGCAAAGAAAATCATTGCGAGTCTATAATTTCACTTTTTTCTTGCATTTAACTTCTTTTAAAATCTTCAAAGCAGAAAAAAACTGATGAAAACTGTTGAAGAACATTTCAACGTAAAATTAATAGAGGACTATATAACAAATGATGAGCTAGAACTAGCTGAGAAACTTAGGAAAGAAATGTATTCCAAACTAGATGGATAAGAGAGTGAAAGTGTGTCTAACTGACAAAATGATTAAACTTAAAAACAAAGAGAAAGAAAGAGAGTCTATAGTAAAATGATTAAACTTAAAAATAAAAATTTATTCTATAATTTCTGTTTAAAATCAAAAGAAGTTAAGAAGTTTTAAATATCCCAATTTATGCTTTTTTTCGTCTAATGAATTTTAAGTTAAAACCAGTATAGGAGGCTATATTTATGCCAGAAGGAACTGTAAAATTTTTCAATACTATGCGAAACTTCGGCTTTATTACCGGCGATGACGGCAAAGACTACTTCGTCCACATTAGTGGAATTAACGAAGGAACCGTAATTGGTGACGGTGACCGTGTCGTTATTGAGGTCGTACAGGGCGATCGGGGTCCTAAGGCTGAACAAGTTTCAAAAATTGAGTGAATGACAAATCCAAACTACCCTTCTTGCGTGAAGGGGAGACAAATAATCAAGTGGATCGTATCCTATAGTTAGAAACCATTTCGCGTACTATCTATAGTCCAAAAACTAAAAACCTTTAAATTAGCGTACAGCAAACGAATCAATTTGCGGATTCCGCTAATTGACCTCAGGTCCATCTATTTTTCTATCAAGTAATCAGAACAACGAAAATGCCGTTTCTTCTTTCACAGGGGAAAGTACAATAACAGTCCTCGTTTGCTTCACTCCCTGAAGACGATTAATTGTCCTTATCATAACTTCAAGTGTAGAAGTATTTTTAGTCTTCACTTTTCGTTTTTTTAATGACAACTTATTTATCTTCATTCCAAAAAAAGCGCATTGCGTTGAAGATCCTTAAAAAAATAGAATATCGATTATGAAAACTATGCTCAGGAGGTATGTTTGTGAATGTTGAATTACAGGTAAATGGTAATAATATTCCTCTTCATAAGTTTGCACAAAAAATCTGGCGTGGAGTCATTATTGGGCTTGTTAAAGAACTGAAAGGAGTTCCTAACGATATACAAGATGTAAAACTACAGGTTAAACTATGATATTCCTAATATGCTTTAAGAAAATTTTCTTATGTAAGATAGTAGATGACTAGTATTGTCAAATTTAGTCTGTCTGCTAGGTTTTGTTCACATCGATAAATTTCTATAGAATAAACTCAATCATTCGATAGAAATGATTTTAAATCATTTATTCCTTGCTTGAGAAATGATAATTTTTACTGACAACTAACCAAGAGCACGAATGCTTTAGCCAATTGATGAATGACGTTGTGTTTATATAGTGTGTTGGTGATCAAGTCTGTCGTAGAAGCAGGAAGCCTCAAGGCTTTAGCACGAGGTAGCTCACAGGAGGACAAATATTATCAGAAATGAAGAAGAGTTATGGAAAAAATACGAAGAACAGCTGAAGATAATAGAAAGCGATGATCAAGGGAAAGGGAATCCCTTTGATAGTATGTCGACGTTTCAATTAAGAAGAATAAGCGTTTCGCTTCTTGAGTGGACGTTAGGTCTTAAAGGCGAAAAACCTACCGAAGAAGAAATCCGTACTGAATACGTTAGACAAATAAAAAATCGCCCAAGACCACAAAAGGGCCTGATGCGAGGTCTTCCTGGTCAGAAACGGAATGTAACGACCGCTTGGCTTGGATGGATTCTTGGCATACCGGACAACGAAATAATGAAGCATCAAAAGCAGCATGAGGTTAAGTGAGCATCATTAGTGTTTAGTATTTCCATAACAGTTCACATTCGATAATCGTGAATAACTTTCTTATGAATTGAATGTACGGAGGCAAGAAAATGTCTGCATTGGAAACAGTTGATCTAAAAACCGTTATAGATCCAATATTTGAAAAAGTAGTAGGAAGAAGGAAAGAAGTAGTGCTTATTCTCTCAGCATTAAAAGCGGGAAAGCCCATCCTTCTTGAAGGACCCCCAGGAGTTAGCAAGACAACAATTTTACGAACTTTGAGTGGTATTTTAGGAGTACATTTTCATTTTGTTGAAGGTAATGAGGATCTAACAGCCTCGAAATTAATTGGCTATTTTGACCCTGCAGCAGTATTGCAGACTGGGTATCGCCCAGAGAACTTCCGAGAAGGCGCCCTTACGTTAGCAATGCGAGATGGAGGTATACTTTACATTGAAGAAATAAATCGTGCCCCTCCTGATGCACTTAATAGTCTGGTTGTAGCGCTCTCTGAAAAAGAAATTCATGTTCCACGTTTTGGAGAAATCTCTGCGAGCCCAGGATTCCGAGTTGTTGCTGCGATGAATCCGTATGATGATATTGGTGTCCAGAGAATTAGTAGAGCTATTCTTGACCGATTCACAAAATTAAAACTGGATTACCAGAATAAAGAAGAAGAAATGGAAATAGTTCGTGTAAACACCAAGGACAATGATGAAAAACTAATGGAATTAGGTGTAGAAATAGGTCGCCGTAGTCGAGATAATCCTGACTTACGCTTGGGAGCAAGTGTCAGAGGAGCTATTGATTTTGTAAACGTTGTCATGGAACGGCAAGTGTTTGATCCCGCACTTACTAAGGAAGATCTTATTGATTGTGCTTCGTTGACGTACAGCTCAAAGATATGGCTCTCTGCAACGACTGAAAAAACTGAAGAAGATGTTATCAGAGATATTTTTAACGCAGTTCTCGATGATATGGGATCTGAAACGTTAAACGAAATAAACAAAACCTCACAATAGTGTTTAACATCACCACTAAATAGTCTCCATTTTTTCGTATTTCCTCTTTTTTCCATAAATGAACTACCCTATCCTTTTGGATGGGGCTTCCTGCCGAATAAGTTAAAACTTATGTACGGATTTCGTTTCATAAATTCCCTTACGTACCCTCCTTACTTAATGATTTCATTTTTTGAGGATTTGTATGAAAAATTCTCTTAGAGGTTTAAACACAACTTTGTTATCGTTGTATTCGATAGGGGGATTGGGGCATTTCATTTACTCCTAAATGTTTAATTGAACTAGTCTGATGGTGAGCTACCTCATGCTAAAGCCTTGAGGCTTCCTGCTTCTCCGACAGACTCGATCCCCTTGCGGGTTACCGAGGTCTTATCTCCACAGGCTTAACATCCCTACGCCCCGTAGGTACGGCTAACGATCGTGCTGCAATCGGAGTATGCACCTTGTCTGCAAGTGTGCGTATGAGCCCTCCAATTGTTGTTAATACCTTCCTCATACCACCTATATAACGTGAGGGAGATCCCTCGATACACGTGATGAAAGTGAACCCCCACTACCGCAATTCATCACCACGCTGAAGCGGTGGTGCTTTCTTGCTTAGTTCCTCGTAAATGAAATAGAATATGCGCGCCCAATCACAAATTTTCAACTTGAATACAAGTGTCATTCGATATTTAGCCATAAGTTTTTAATCTACATTCTTCTAAATTATAAGAATAATATCGTACAAAAATATTAAAATATAAAATTGGAGAGCAATGAAATAAGAGTAAAGGTGTAAATAATGCCAAAGATTAGTGATCCAATAAAAATTGGACGAATGGAACTCCGAAATAGATATGTCGCCGCGGCAATGCTAACTGACACATTAACTGATGATGGATCTGTGAATGAACGCTACTTAAGAACTATGAGTCACACTGCACAAGGCGGATGGGGGCTCGTCTGTGTCCAAGCAACGCAAGTTCATCCTAGTGGACAAGTTGTTCGTAAAGAATTAGCCATTTATGACGATAGGTATACGACTGGATTATACGAAGTTGCGGATGCCATCAAACGAGAGGGGCCGTATGCAGGAATTCAAATCTTTCATGGAGGGGCTCTTTGTCATCCATTAGTACTTCGAAAAACGGTAGATGCACCAGCTCCAGAGTTTCCCGCCAAAACACCAGTTGCGCCAAGTCCGATGAATTCTTTTCTTAACCCTGCCGCAAAGTGTCATGTGCTGACGCACGACGAAATACTGGAATTAATTGAATGTTACGGAGCGGCAGCTGGAAGAGCTAAGGAAGCGGGCTTTGACTGCGTCGAAGTACATGCCTGCCATGGTTCACTTCCACACCAATTCCGAACGCCACGATGCAATCTCAGAGACGATGAATGGGGGCAGGATAAACATCTCTTTATTAAAAAAATTGCTGAGTCTGTGAGGAAAAACGTTGGCCCAGATTTTCCGTTTTGGTTTAGGATAAGTGCGGATGATCATGCCCCGCCAGGTACGCCAGGATTTACATTAGAGGACACCGCAACAAAATTAGTACCTGTCCTAGAAAAGGCTGGTGTGGCTGCTATTCATTCTTCAAGTGGAGCAGTAGATGTATCTGGGGTCTGGGTAATTCAACCTCTTTATTGGGAGCAAGGATGTCTTGTAAAAGAAGCTAAACGAGTAAAAGAGGTTACTAACCTACCTGTTGGTACTGTAGGCAAGATTATGGCGCCTGAGATGGCCGCCAGAATCATTGAGGAGGAGAGTGCGGATTGGGTTGCCCTTGGTAGACCAGCTTGGGCAGATCCATGGTATCCTAGAAAACACTTAGAAGGACGACCAGAGGATGTCCGCCGGTGTATTGCTTGTGACTGGTGTACATATCTCTACATTCTCGCAAATGTACCCGGCAGATGTGCTGTAAATTACTCCTTTGGACGAGAAATTCGATATCCTCCAGATGAGTTTATACCACCAGCTGAAACCCCTAAGGATGTCCTCGTTATTGGAGGTGGAGTTGCAGGAATGGAGGCGGCGAGAGTAGCTGCTCTTCGAGGGCACAACGTCACACTATATGATAAGGACAATGAACTTGGAGGAATTATGCGCTATGCGTCCGATATCCCTTATCTCTATACTGGCGATTTAATGCAAATAGCTACATGGCAAATGACCCAATTGGAGAAACTTGGGGTCGAACTAAAGTTAGGCGAAACAGTAACCGCAGATCTTGTGGATAGAATAAACCCAGACGTAGTGGTGGTCGCCACTGGTGGAGTTTCTCCTAAACCGACAAGAATCCCAGGAATTGAACGAGCTATAACTTTTGATGAGTACTTGATGAAGCGTCCCGAACTAGGTAAAGATGTAGTAGTTTTAGGAGGATACGAAGGAGCAGAAGCATCGGTTTCTATCGCCCGACAAGATAAGAACGTGACCCTGGTGAGTGAATCT
>JAEORY010000222.1 GCA_016840645.1 Candidatus Borrarchaeota archaeon
CACAAATGTCAAGAGGCATTGAATTTCAAAAAGGAAACTTTTTGAAACGCATAAAAAACTATATCCCGCTTATAGTGCCTCTCTTTATATCTGCAATTAAAAGAGCATGGAAACTGGCAGAAGCGATGGACTCGAAAGCCTGGGGGGCTGCAAAAAAAAGGACATTTTTATATGAATTACAAATGTCTTCAGTCGATTATATCATTATTGTTATAGTAACGATAGTTTTCGCTATAGTGATTTACATTAGATATGTTATTGGCTTGCCCACATGGGCAGAATGGACTTTACCTCCATACTTAGAACTAAAAGTTATAGGAAAATGGATTTTAGATTATGTTGTTAGTTTTTTAAATATTTAGAATGAAAAAATGATACTAACATGAGCCAAAAAAAATCTATAATTCTAAAGTGATGTCATCAAACAGTTTTCGTTTTCCAATGAGAGTCAACAGCAGGCCTATGCCGCTTATCGCGCCTATTCGGGCAGTTAATGAAATTGCTGTGAGATTGAGACCTTGCGTAATTGTAAGACTAAGTTTTAGTTGTGAGGTTTGGTAACCCGATTTTTCGACGGTGACGGTTATCACATATTCACCTGGTGGTAAACCTGAGGTATCTAGCACTGCTTCATAACTGCCTGGCTCGAATTCTTCACAGTTAAGGGTGTAATTAGAGTTCAGTGTGATGGTAACATGGGCTTGCTCGATTGGGACACCTTGTTCATCAGTAACTTTTACCAAAATCTCCCTTTGGGCGTTATTACTTAGACGAGTGTCATTTTCCAAGTTAACTGTCACTAGTAATGATGCCGTTTCAGTTGATGAGCCACTTCCCCCTCCATTGTCATCATCTCCGCTCCCTCCGCCCTCGTTGCTGCCGCCATCTCCATCTGTCGGGTCATCAGGGTCATTGGTTTCAAGTGAAACATTCGTCCCTATATAGGCATCGGCGATGGTTATCCCATAGCACAGTCCCGAACTGCCACCCTGAGGGGAGTTGCCATCTTCCGTAAAACTGGCGTGATACCAGTAGGTTTCCTGTGCGCCGATTAAGGCGTTGGACATCCCTAGCGTATCGCTTGAGGTGGCCACCATCTGCCTGGAGGCCGCACTCACCAAGTCCGCCCGGTTTTGTAGCTTAGCATCACTTAGGTAGGTGGCCAGTTTTTGCAGGGCATAACTGCTGCCGTAAGCCGGTCGAAGGGCGTTGAGTTCCACTGAGGTGGCGAATACTCCTTTAGTCTTGAAATTGTGGTCTCCCAGGCGTGAACTACCAGTGAAGGGAACGTTCCAGGCGTATTGCCAGGTTATCAGCCACTCGGCAGTCAGGTTTGCTTTGGTTAGGTAGAGGGTATTATCGGTAAGTTCGTAAAAGCGAATTAGGGTCTTGAGCATATATTCGGCGCTTTTGGAGTCGATGATATGCTTTTTATAGCCGTAATTGAAGTCGTAGCGCCCGGTATCCGCCCCAAAGAAGCGTGCCTTATCTACAAACTCGGTGATGTAATAATTCATAGCCAGCGTCGCGGCGTCCGAATAGGTGGTATTGCCGGTTAACGTCGCTAATTCCATCAGGCTCAACGCAAGAGTTACGCCGCCGCAGCCTGCGATATCGTTGCAACTGGAACTGAGTCCATTGGTCCAGGTGTTGCCAAACGTCCCGTTAGCAAACTGTTTAACTACAAAGATGTTGATGGCCGCTTCCACATACGCTAGCCAGTCGGGATGGCTGTCACCATATTGCTCCGCCACTAGATAACATTGCAGCAGGTTAGATAGTACCTCCCCGCTCTTGACGGTATGTACATCGCCGCCATGATCTCTGGCGTTAGCATACGAGGTATTGGTCTCCAGGTAGTAATCGGGTAATAGCCAGCCGTACTCATTCAGCGTGACGGACGAGGGATTACGGCTCAAGTCCACGAATTCATCGATTATGTGGTTGGCAGTTGTAATCATGGAGTTGTTACCCGTCTGATAGCCATAATAGAGTAACGCATATGCCAGGGCGTGTTGCTGCCCTAATTGACCACCTATGGAGCCGTTGCTTCCACCCAGGAATTCTACGGGAGTTCCATCACTGAAAAAGCCTGCCAAGAACAAGTATTCGTTATCAGTGTCATTTTCATGATAAAAGGTGCGGTAGGCGAGTTCGGCTTTGAGTTGTAGGATAGCTGGCATGCTTAACGTGGGATTGACCGTTGAATAATTGCCGTTAATCCAATCCCATCCCAACTGTACTGGTGCGATGAATCCGTAATTGGGGGTAGTTGTCATGCCCAGATAGAGTCGGTAGGTTTTTTTGAGAGTGGTATTGGCATCGACGGTCAGGGAGTTCTTGTTGAAGGTCCACTCATACTGGTCGCGGCAACCTGGATTGTCCTGATTAATCTGATTATGAAGATGTTTTGTATATGCATATCCTTCTCGTTGTGAGCCACCACTGGTCCAACCTCCCAGGTAGTTGATGAGGTCAAAATGATCATCATTACCTTGATAACCCAGTGAGGAGTTACCAGTATGCTCCTGTCCGCCATACACATAAGTGGGAGTGGTAAGTAAGCCACACACAAAGTCATCGTACTCCCAGATAACTGATGGTACGCTGAGGCGCTCCTGCTCCACGATGAGATACTGAGACTGGTTGCGTAAATCAGTCATGGGAAAATCAGGTGTTACCTGCCGATCTGCGGTATTCAAGTCGTAAAGGTTGCCGTTATAAAAGCAGCCGGGCATCATTAAGGTATCAGCTTTACGTGGGGTTACTGCTGCTGGATGGGTGATCGAAACATTGAAAGGTAGGAGCACTGCCTCTTCTACTGAGTCATTCAAATGTTCCCAGTGCCGTTCGATCTCTACATAATCCCACCCGTCTCGGATGGTGTAATAATCGGTGACCTGCCAGAAATGGTCATTCGTGTCAATGATGGTCACACATTCCTGATAAAATTCTTCCCAACTGACACCTACCCGTTTAGGATAGATTTCTCTGATAGTGTAACTCCTAACCGGCGATTGCGAGGTATCTGGGGCTATTGAAACTTGAAAATGTCCCATGGTGGCAATTTCAGTCCAGTCATTACCATTCCACACGAAAAAGTAGGGTAAATAAGTGATTTGCTGTCCCGGGGGATTCTCCAGCAGTTCCTCAGTCATGAAACTGATGCGGATCCGCCCATTATCGATGGTGGGATCCATAAATCCATCACCGTTATAATCGGTGGTCCCATCAAAGGAGATATCGGCCTTGACCTGCTGACTAAAAAAAGGTAAACCGAGTAATAACACCCCTATGAGGAATAAAACCCTATATTTTGCAGAATGAGGCACCATAATCCCCGATAAACTTTAAATTAAACTTTAAAGTAAGCACCCCCAGCATTTCAGCGACCTTTATAAGCCCCTCTTAAAAGACAAAACCTTTCTAATAATATCGTCAAAAAATTAGAAAATAAGATATTTTTTTCTATATAGAATGTGATTGTTCGGTCGTAAATCGAACTATACATTGAGAAAAAGTGTTTTAAATCCAATACTACAATGTCTAAATGATATAATATACGCCGGGGTAGCCAAGAGAACACACCAAAATATGTGTTATTCTGGAAACGGTACGGCGGCAGATTTGACAAAAGTCATATCCGCTACAGGCTCGAGATCTCAAAAGCGCAAAAACCTAGAAAAAGAGAGACCTGCTGACCCAGTGTAAATAAGTGCGTTTATGGAAGGTCGCATGGGTTCAAAAGAGTGTGTGGGGTTCCCTCCTCTGGAAGTCCCATCCCCGGCATCACTTTTTTTGAAAATCCTGCGTTTCAAACATAATATAGCATTGAATCTTAGCTACATTCTTTGAGATTTCAAGGTTTTTATTTAAGGCTATAAATTTCTAGAAAGAGCAATTTTTAGAATATAAAACTGATGCGGCCGCCGGGAGTTTCCAATAGGAGAACATCACCTATTTTTTGAACCCGGGTCTCCTGAAATGCATACCATCTAAAATTGATGATATATAAACTTATCAGGCTTTCTTCACGACTGTGAAGTCAGTTTGGGAGGCCTGTTCGATCTAAGAAAGTTTTTCTTTCTTAGTTGTCCTAGGCCATTCTAGGAGAATATTCCTCTTGCTAGACCACGACCGCATCTTTTAGTTTGTATTTATAGCCAAATATTTGTATATAGAGATAGAATTTAAACTATTGAGGGATATGGATTGTTTAGAAGTATCTCCATCATTCAAGCATTTCAATGACCTTATATTACTTTCGCTTTAAAACAATTTAAGAGTTTAGAAGACTATAGAATCAGGAGATACATAATTTCTTAAAATTAAAAACAATTAAGTGTCTATAATCTACTGATAAACTATTAATCTCTTAGGGAAAATTTCAAAGAACTAGGAGAACTGGTAAATATGTATGAAGAATATGCGATGTGGGTAGAAAAATATCGCCCAAAAAGTCTAAAAGAAATAATAAACCAAGAAAGCATAGTACAAAGGCTGACCTCATTTGCTAAGACGAAATCAATGCCGCATTGTTTATTCGTTGGTCCTCCTGGGACAAGGTCTTTATTTCAATAAAACCTCCCAAATGGCAAAACAACAGCGGCATTATGTTTGGCTCGTGATTTATTTGGAGAATATTTTGAAGGAAATTTGTTGGAATTGAATGCAAGTGATACCAGAGGTATTGACGTCATTCGAACAACAGTAAAAAACTTTGCTAGAACAAAAGGACTTGGAGACGTACCATTTAAAATCCTAGTACTAGATGAAGCAGATAACATGACTTCTGATGCGCAACAAGCACTTAGAAGGACAATGGAGAAATACACGCGCACTTGTAGATTTATACTTATCGGTAATTACTCAAGTAAGATTATCGAACCAATACAATCACGATGTTCTATATTTCGATTTCCTCCATTATCTCAAGAGGATGTTAAAAAGCAATTAAACAATATTGCTAAAAAAGAGAGTGTTGATCTTGCTGAAGAAGGCATTAATGCTATTTTGGAAAGTTCTAGAGGAGATATGCGAAATAGTATAAACATCCTACAAGCAGCAGCAGCGTTTGAAGATGAAATTAAAGCAGATGTTGTTTACCAAGTAACAGGCCGTGTCCATCCTGAAGAAATTAAAGAAATGATAAGATACGCACTTAACAATAATTTTATGGATGCCCGAGAACAACTTCATAAACTACTCATCAAATACGGTCTTTCGGGTATAGATATCCTTAAGCAAATGAATTCTGAAATAATGAATTTCAAAAATGATGACCTGAAAGTTAAACTTATAAATTTGTTAGGAGAAGCAGAATTCAGGCTAAGCGAAGGTGCCAATGAGGAGATTCAACTTAATGCTCTTCTTGCAAATATTGTACTTCTGGGTGATAATTATAAAGACGTTGAACTATGAACATCCAGATAAATGACATTTTTTATGATTTATTTCTGGCTTAGTCATGTATCTCCTCTTCAAGAGTGTTATTGAAATGGGATTATATTTGCCATTAGAAGGAGAGGCTGCATTATTACTTGAAACTCATGAACGTGTTCTCATTGTAGCAGACCTCCATATTGGACTTGAAAGTCAATTTGCCAAAAAAGGAATTCATTTTCCTTCACAAACACCTTTAATTGAAGATAAATTAAAAAAACTCATAAATGAATACGCTCCCTCGAAATTAGTAGTTCTTGGAGATGTGAAACATAATATCCCAAGTATCTCTATTCAAGAGTGGAAAGAAATACCACGCCTTTTTAAAAACTTGGCAAAATTAATCAAAATTGAAATTTTTCCAGGGAACCACGACGGTAATTTGGAGAAGTTAATTCCAAAAAATATAGTCTATCAACCCTCAAAAGGATCTACTATTCAGAATGGGGCTAAGAAAATCGGATTGTTACATGGCCATACTTGGCCAGCAAATGATTTACTAGATGTAAATTCATTATTTATGGGACATAACCATCCTGCGATTAGATTAAAGGATTCTTTAGGAATACATCACGTAGAAAAAGTCTGGATAAGAACAAAATGGGACAAGAAAAAGATTCAAAACTTCTTTGCAAAAAATAAAATTTCAGCAAGCGATAAAGAAGTTGATACAGATCACGTTATTAAAAGAAAGATAGGAAATCCTGAAATCATAATATTTCCAGCTTTTCATCCTTTAATCAAAGGAACGGCGTTTAATGACCTGCAGTCAAAGTTCTTAGGACCACTTTTTACTAAAAAATGCATTGAATTTGATGATGCGACTGCGTATTTAACTGATGGAATAAATCTTGGGTTTATTAAAAACCTATACTTATGAGTTGCGAGTATTGTTGCTTAATTCTGAGTGCTCCCAAGAGTCCATTAGATCACGAATTACTTTGACTATTGCATCCTCTGGTGATAACCGATAAATCTTTATGCGGCCAAATGATTTTTCTTCTACGATTCCGATGGCTTTAAAGTAATCGAGATGCTGAGTGACGGTAGCATGATTAAGTTGCGCTCTTCTTACGATCTCAGAGATGTTTAATTCTTCGTAATGCGTTAAAATCTTTAAAATTTTTATTTTCCCTTTTGAAGATAGTACTTCTTCAATAGGCGGAAAGGGAGAACTTT
>JAEORY010000223.1 GCA_016840645.1 Candidatus Borrarchaeota archaeon
AGCGGACCATATTGGCCAAAAAACCCAATGGATGATAAGACTAAGGGTGTGATTACGATTGCAATAATGCCGCTAAGCGGTACGAGGGCTAGCGTAAAGAACGTGTTATCCTTTTGGAGCTGTTGAATCTCTTCTTCATTATTAGCCCCTTTTGCTATGGCAAGAAACCGCGTGATAGCTTGAGGCAGAGCGAAGGGGATCGTGGTTATTAAAAATGAATTCATTAAATTATACCATGAATACACTGCATATTCTGCTGGCGGAATATACACTGAGATTAGCACGCTTATGATGAGGCCCAAAAAAAGCGCCGTCACGGGGCTAAGAGTCATGAAAATGCTTCCGCGAATCAACTTCTGTTTATCGCCAATTTGCGAAGTCGATATCTCAGAAGCGCTAATCTCAACCACCATCCATGAAGACTTGAAATGCTGAGAGCCTGTTAGAGTCAAAGGGAAACAGAATGTTCTTTATTAAGGCTTTGTAATAGGAGTTGTTCTATCTATTTCTGGAAGGTGTTACTACTAACTACTTCTCCTTCTCCCTAATACTATCCCACTAACTTTCTCTCACCAAGAAACACACACAAAAACAAACAAAAAGCTCTTTTCTAGATTGCGCACACTACAAGGTGGAACTGAAAAGTTTATTACTTTCGGGTGGAATTTTGTTTTTGGTGTTATTTTTTGAAAGCATTAATTGCATACGGCACACGATATGGAGCAACGACTGGAACCTCAGAGGAAATAGCCAAGATATTAAGAGAGGAAGGCTTTGATACAAAGACATATCAGAATATGACTTAATCACTGTAGGTAGTGGCTTGGGAAATTGCAAATGGGCAAGTGAGGCTGAGGATTTTCTTAAAAACTTCAGGAAGGAATTCGAAGGCAAAAAGCTGGCTTTGTTTGTCTCTACAATGAAAACATTTTTTGAAAGAGAAGGAAAGACAAATGACGTTGAAAAAACACGAAAGATTGCCTTAGAGGACAAGGTTGCAAAGTACAGTCTCAAGCCAATAGCGTTAGGCTTTTTTGGCGGAGTTATCGACTATAACAAAATGGGCTTCATATCACGTAAAGGTATGGAATTTTTCAAGCCACAACTTGAAAAATACGGCTTCAAGGTCTCACCAGATATCTATGACCTGCGCAACTGGGATGAAATTCGCAAATGGGCTAAGGAACTCGCTGAGATAGCTCAACAATAAGCGCACGCAACAATTCATTGGAAGGTAAATCCTCTTAAAGCGCTATCTTTCCCTCAAGAATCCCCTTACAGCAGTTAAAAGTGACAAGCAAAGTGTAGAATAGTGATATTCTGACAGTTTTTAGCCAGAATTTAATGATTGTTGAGTTATCTGGATGAACCTATTATGACACTTTCTAGTCAGTAGATTTCCATCCACAATAGGTCTGGCAGATGGATTAGTATTTTTCTAAGCTGTCAGCAGGTACACTATCTGAATAATTGTTCCACCATAACTTATGGCTCTGCTAGCACTCCCATGTCTGGTCGGCACCATTCAACTGATTCAGCAGTTGCACATTAATCATATAGACCCATGCTAGTTCTTATGCCTGCCATACCCTTTGGATCCCACTTGTTACATGTCACAACAATCGGTTCCACCGTTGCCCGAAGAACGAGAACTCGATGACCCGCGTCAGAACCCCCGACGTAAAGGAAGGCAACACCTAGTTGATATCACAATCCAATGCAATGAATATTGCTTAATTGTGAGAGAATTGTAATTTCCTTCATTGTTGATTTGATATTCAAAATAAATGGATTCATTCGATAAATGAAGCTACCAATATGCTTGCATTCCCTATATTTACATGATTTTGGTAAATGACAGGGTTTTCCCCCCCACATCATATTTCTTGCTAATAATTTCTTCATAAGTTTTCATGATTCGATTGCGTTCTTCATCGAAAAATGGTAGAAATGCAATTCTGCAATCCCCATAATATGTATAGGTTCGCTCGGGCGAAATGATTTCTCCTTCTGATTGTTGAATTTGGTATTTTAATTTTCGAATAACAGATGAAATACTTCTATCACGAATTATAAATTTTAATAAATTGAGATTAAATCTTACGGCATCGTGGTCACTTATTTTCCATCGAGGGGCAATAACAACAGCTGCTCCAGCTCTCAGAAAGGATTTCGCCACGCTATCAAATTGAACAGTGTCAGGGAGACCTGTCCAACAACTATTAAGAATTACTATAGGATTTCGAACGAGAAACAAACCACTTATCTCTTCAGGGGACAGTGAAAAGGAATTACCTGTTCCACTTTTGAATAACAACGATAATCCAGTTCCATGCGCCCAGAGAATAATTACATCACTCGATTCGATTGCAGAAAGTAATTCCTCCTTTCCCTCTTTAGCATCATACTCCACAATTTTGAAATGTTTATAGGATTTAACCATTCCCAAAGTAATTTCTGAAGCCAATTGGGAATACTCGCTATCTTCAATGTTGGATGCAAAGAGAAATTGCATATCTGTTTTGGGTTTTCGTTCATAATTTATTGCATTCAAAACTGCGCTATTAGTTTCATGAGGTATGTTTGCACTTAATCGTCCCACTGAATATAGCAAATCTAATGAAGGGTCTCCCATGAATTCATACATGAGGTCTCCTCGTTCGGAGAAGAAGGTCAGATTTAACTGATGACCGACTGCTAACCTTTTGAAATCATATGAAGCGTTCACCACATCTTTGCCAAACCTTGGATTTCCAACTATTTTGGAATAGAAACTGATGTATGGGAAATTACTTTGAAAGATCTCAAGGAATTTTTTAACGCTTGGAGTTATCGTAGCTGTTTCAATTTTTAAGCCATATTCCCGAATTAATTCTGAGATAGCTAAACGCATTCTTGAACCTTCGAAGTATAAGTAAAACACAAAAAAAAACAACACATACGTATAGCTAAACGCATTCTTGAACCTTTCGAAGTATTTTGTAGAGACGCGGATTTCTCAGACTAATTAAGAGAAGCATCGAAAATGTGGATAAATTCAACCAACTCTGGGGACCAAAGCACCCTTGAGGTCCTGCTTATTCGGAATCGCCCACACTAGTAATCCTAAGATAGAGGAGATATCCGTTAAGAGAACCAATCCTGATTTTAGGAAGTGTAACTTCTTCTACGGGATAAAAAAAGCCCTATACCAATCCCAGCCACAAGACCGATGATGATCGTAAAAAAACTAAATCCATGAATGGGAAACACACCAACATTCTCAATTGAGATGACTATACTATCTTGCCCCTCATTCCCCGCCAAATCAAATGAAAATGCTTCTACGGTATGCATCCCTTCATTGAAAATCCATTGAAACGTCACATCATTGGAATGCCCAGATAATGCAAGGATTTCGTCAATATATATTTCAAATCGGTCAAGACCACTGCCGGCATCGTGAAACTGGATCATAAATTCCACATTCCTTTCGGAGAGGACTCCAGATTGCGGACTTAATATTTCGACATGCGGTTTTACTGAATCTGCGATGATGTACTCAAAAAATGTCCCATTATTGTCTTCGATAAGTATTTGGTTTTGCTGATCGGTAGCATTAATGTAATATTGAACTATGGTATTCCAGGGCTGGGCCGGAATTACTTCCCAATAGAGGGTTGGAGTTGAATTGGTCATCGTTTTTCTTTGCCAGAAATCATAATCCATGCGAAAATGAAGGGCAACGCTGCTGATATTTTGGTTTTCTGGGAAGGTTACAGTCACGTTAACGTCTTCATAATATTGAACAATAATGGGTGATTGACTCACATTAAATACGGATTTCCCTGAGATGTAATTAAAACTGTAAGTCATATTCTGATGGGAAATTTCTCCGCTTGGATAATTAAAGAAACTGGCGGAGTTAAACAAAAAGAGAAGAACTAAAACTAGTTCAACCGTCCAAATATGTTTCTTCACGTGAACAACCATCCACTCATCCATCAATAAATAATGAAACTTAAAACTAAGCAAAAAATGTTTGGTTCGATACAAATGATATCTCATAGATTGAATTCCCAATTTTTCATGAGTAATTGGAGTTATCAATTTAGCATAAAATTACTGTAATTCTAATCAAAACAACTATAAGATAATAATTACACTTACTCAATAGAGAGGGATATTCATACCAGTTTTTAATCAGGAAGGAGTAGCCTTCCTTGTTATTCTGCTTCTTATGATTGGGCGTACATCTTCACAAACCAAGGCGGAACCCGTATGGATGAAACCTGGAGTCTTTGCTGAATATTCTGCAAATGAGGTCACTTGGCTCCTAGTCGCAAGTAATGTAACAGAGGTTGGTGTACTTAGTCGAAATAATGATTCGCGATTCATTTCCCTAAATCAATCTGCTGAAGCCCGATTCAAATGGACGATTTTGTCTATAAATAATAACGAGGTTCAACTTGAGTTATCACTTGATTTTCCTTTACCTCTTGGGAATATAACTACCCCGATTTTTGTAAATTCGGAATCACGGGAAATGTTTCAAAGAGGAGTTCAGCTGGGAAAAAACCCGTTTTGGATGTTTGAACAACCAAGTGAGGGGACAGAACTGATTATAGGTGCTTCACCTGAATCAATAAGGTATTTTGTTGGAGAAACAGGAAGCTATACTAATACAATTCAGGGTGATCAACGTCATTTTTATGTTCATCCTGAGCTTGACGGATTTCCACCTGATTATGAGTGGGATACTGGATTATTGTTAGTAATTTTACTTGAACCTATTATCAATAATTCACTAAATCAGACGAATTGCTGTTTTCAACCATTCTATTCATTAGGGCTTCATGGTTGTAATAGGCTGTTTCGGTTAAGTTCTACTAATATTGATTTGGGCCCCGAATATACCTCATATTTTGTATCTCCTAATGCAATCTTACCTTTGGTAGTCATTGTGACATTTCTATTAATTTGTGGACTTTTTTCTTTTCTGTACTATAAACGAAATTTGAAACGAAAAAGATACAAGGTAAAAAAGAGAAGAAAGGTTTCTAAAAATCGATAAATGATTAACATTCATTCTTAGAAACCTTTTATTTACCAATTAAGCTCTATGGTGGGGGTCCACTAGGATGAACCTTACAGTCGTTATATTGAGTCTCTAGGGAAGTATCATGATGTGATCCTGGCCAAATGACATAGTGGTAGGTTGCATAAGCATCGGTTCCTACCCATCCAGAAATCTGTACATTATTATAGGTTTCCTCAACAATTAGATAAGGTGTTCCTCCACTAGTAGCATCTTCTGAATCCTCGGGCTGACCATTATGGTAATAAGTTCCCTTTATGTAGGTTACATAGGCCGTACACCACCAAGTTGAAGTGACCCAGGCTTCAGCCTTATGATAAACCTTATAGAAATACATGTAAGGATAAGATTCCCAAGCATCGACGTAGGCTTTGAGATGAGCCTTAGCACAGGCAGAACCTAGACATGAAAGATTTTTTTCTGAATAGTCAGTATCAGATTTTACTCCTGCGTTAGCCAGCGGAACCATGAATGATATGAAAAAAGTGGCAATAACTGTCCCAAAGACTAAGCTCTTTAGTACTCTGCGTTCCATTCTATCACCCTCCGATTTGATTGGTATTGCACTCTTAGAAGTGCAAATTAAATCAGTTACTACCTAATATAAACCAATCAGATTAGTGTTAGTGGTATTTAAAAGATACAATATATTTTGATTATATTAATGAGATTAAGATTAGATTCGGTTGGCAGCAAGACTAAAGGAATAGCTGCTCTATTGGGGTCTTTAGGCCGGAATGATATGTATTCTTTATAGTCATAGTCAAAGGTGATTTTGCTTTCAACAATCGTGTACCCCCCTTATTGTGCATATTCAGGATTCACTAGAGATGATAATCGGCTATTAATGAGATCTGTAAATCTTGTGAATACTTTCTCAGATTTAATGGAATTAATTAAGTTCAGTTAATATATGGTTAGAAACCTTTTCAACAATATCTCTAACAAAATCCAAGCAGAAGGTACAGAATTCGTTTGGTTCCCAGAAATCTTCTTTCACCACATTATCAGCTTCTAAATGAATGATGAAAGTCCATTTACCAAATTTCGCCATACTAATTCGATTTTGATTCGTAGAAAGGCTTCGCTGAACTTCACCTGATGAAAGTTGAAAATACTCAGGATTCTTTGGTACAAATAATTTTATCGGGGCTTTGGGTCCATGTCTTTTGAATTCGATTAAAACTGGAATGACATACAGCTGAAATTTGTGGAGTACAATATCTCGTAGATCAACGAATTCTTTATATGTTCGATATCTTGGATGAGTGAATATTTTACTATGTAGTTTTGGATTTGATTTGTGAATACTCCTTCTGAAATCGCGATTTGTAAAATCTAATCTTCCTTTTTCTTCCTTCAAATCCTAAGTGATTTTAAGCATCCAGCAAAGATTATCCATAATTGCTTTAGTCAGCGTAATGAATTTCGACAAGTGATATCCTAGAAGAAACGTTACATTATTTCTAACTCTGGTACTCGAGAGTTCTATAATTATTCGCTTAGAAAAAATAAGTTCCATTAATTTAACTAGAAT
>JAEORY010000224.1 GCA_016840645.1 Candidatus Borrarchaeota archaeon
TATTAAAAACTCATACGACGCAGATGCTACGCACGTGACTGTTCGCATGGAGAATATTAAAAATCCAAGGGGAACAATAATAGTTGAAGACAATGGCACTGGAATGGCCGCCCAAATCTTCCAGAGGACTTGGATGCGAATTGCTACTATTGATAAAGAGGAGAATCCGATCTCTGCGAAATACGGAAGACAGAAAGCTGGCGAAAAAGGTATTGGCCGCTTCGCATGTCGAAAATTATCAAAGAGATTATTGTTAAAATCCATTGCTGAAACAGGGAATGGAAGCAAGGAAGAGCTAAATGCAACCTTTGACTGGGCTATGTTCATTCCAGGTAGTGATCTCGAAAGAACGCCAATTAAGTATACTGCAAGATCTGTGGATGCTAAGACTCCTACCGGTACCACACTGACTCTCACGGATACAACTGAACCTTGGAACGCATTAGACATCAGACTTCTTAGAATTGAATTAATGGATTTGATTTCACCGACAACCTTTAGACTCGAAAATGAATTTGCAGTAGTTCCCGAGAAATATGATCCTGGATTTTTGGTGGATTTTGAATGCTCTGAGTTTCCAGTGGCATTTGAACAGCTCGACGAGACTTTTTTCAAAAATGCTTGGGCAAAACTTACTGGATCGGTTGATGAGAAAGGTTATGTAAGTTATGAGATCAAAGTAATAAATGAAATTATAAACAAATTAGAAAGGACTTTTAAAAAAACTGGGGCGTTCGAATACCTAAGGAGTGCTAAATTAGAAGTTTACATCTTTAGTTATCGAAGTGACCTTTTCGGAAATTCAGAATGGAGTCTTAACAAGGCACAGAGAATGGGTCAAGAGAGAGGAGGGGTGAAAGTATATGCTGATAATTTCAGGGTGTTTGGATATGGTGTAAAGGGAGATGACTGGTTAGCTGTTGACTACGACCGAGCTAGATCAAGGGCAGGTGTGGATGCAGAAGTAAGGGGTTTAGCTACTGAGGATAAGCGACCGGGATTGCGCCTTTTTAGAAATCAGAACTTATTTGGGCATGTCATATTCGTACGGAAAGATAATCCGGGACTAGATATAACAGTAAATCGTGAGAGATTACTCGAGAGTGAAACGTTTAACGAATTGAAAAGGTTCACTCGTTTAGGTATTGATTTTGCAACGGTATTGTATGCCAATGAGATAGCAAGAGAACTAAAAGCAATCGAGGAGGCGAGGAAGGCTAAAGAAGAGGCCAGAAAGAAAACATTCGAAGAAGCCAGAAGGAAAGAGGAAGAGTCATTAAGAGAGGCGGAGGAAGAACAAAAGAAGGCCGAGGAAAGGAAAAAACAGCTACTAAAGGAAGCACAAATCGTGGAGCAAGAGAGGCTTGCCGCAGAAGAGAAAAGAAGGTTAGCCGAGAACGACAGAAGAGCAGCTGAAGAGGAAGCCCGTAGAACGAATGATAAACAAGCGTGGCAGAGAGTTGCAGCACTGATTAGTAAGGAGAAGGAACTCTTTGTAGCTGAAGAAGAAGCGAGAGCCAAAGAACAAGCGATAAAGCAAAAGGTAGAGGAGGCAATAAGAACTGAAGAAAAGGAGAGGGAAACTGCGATTGTTCAGGCGCGAAAAGCGGAAGAAGATAGAAGAAGAATCGAAGAACTTGAGCTAAAAAGAAAAGAGGAAACATACGTAAGAGAGCTTTCTCTACTTAGAGTGCTCGCATCTACTGGAACCCTGATTCTAATTTTTGAACATGAGTTGCAGGCTTTAGTAGAAGACATGGAAGAAATGATTAGCAGTACCTTAGCAGTATTAAAAAAATTACCAAATGTAGAACAAAGTGATTTTAAGTATGTTCTGGAGTCTTTCAGTAACCGAACTGAAATGATAAAGGAATTAGGCGAATTTCTAGGATTAACAATCGGTAAAGAAAGTAGGCTTGAGAGAAGAGAATGGGTTTTGCATCCAGTAGTGGAGAGTGTCTTTAGACCTTTTAGACAGTACTTTAAGGACTTTGGAATCGATCATAGGAACACTGTACCTGATAATCTAAGGACTCCGAAGATGTACCGCTCAGAGGTAGTTTCTGTTTTGCACAATTTGATGTCAAATGCAACTAAGGCAGTAAAAGGCCAACATGAAAGGCTTATAGAAGTCACAGGATTCGAGCAAAATGGACGTGTGCACATTCACTTTCTTGATTCCGGGAAAGGCCTAGGCGAGAGCCGTTGGGTGGAAGTTTTTGAGCCGTTTGAGAGTGATAGTGAACCGGATCTTAGACTCGGTTCAGGGACTGGCTTGGGTCTGAAGATAGCCAGAGATATTATTAGAACATATGGAGGAGATATAAAGTTTATCAGCCCACCACACAATTGGAAGACTTGCGTCGAGATTACATTGCCCCAGGAGGCCTGAAATGATTAAGACTCTTTACATAGATGATTCTCAGCAAGAGTTACAAAGATACAACAAAAAGTTTGAAAGCGATGACAGGACTAAGGATAGATTTAGAATAATCATGCGGAATTCACCAAAGTCAGCCCAAGATTATAAACAGATATACCAAGATTATGCGGACCTAATGCTAATAGACTTCGATCTAGCTAAACCTGATTCAGAGGGGAATATAACGGACATTTCTGGTTTAACTCTCTCAACCGAACTCAGACAAAGGTTTCCAGACACTCCTGTAGTTCTCTTCACTAGGCCAAAGTTTTTCAAAGAGAAAGACTATTCTGTGCGAATCTTGTCCAATATAGATGAGTTTGTTTACAAGAAAGACTTGTTTGTGCCCGATTCAACATTATTGGATTCCCTCTACGAACTCGCCATTGGTTTCAAAAAGCTTCGCAACAAAAGGTCTAGAAAGTGGATCGATTTAGTGGAAATTATAAATGCCCCTGACATAGAGTACGATAACCTAAAACTTGCGAACCCGCCAATAGATTCTGGGAATGAGTGGTCGGTCTCTGATGCAGCTGCATGGATACGCAACACTCTCATCAAGTATCCAGGGCTGCTGTATGATCCAATGCACGCGGCAACCTTTTTGGGTATACCTAAAGGTGCGTTTTTGTCGAATCCTATTCAGGAGGTATTTAGTAAGGCAAAGTACTCAGGGTTATTTCCCCCACCAGATGGCCGATGGTGGAAAACGAGGTTACAGCAAATCGCTAATGCTATGATGACCCAGAGAGAACTAAACCTGCCATTAAGAGAAGGCTTTCCTATGGCTTGGGAAAGAACTAGAAAGACATCGATAGAAAGGTCTGTATGTGTTTTTGGTGGAGAGTCCCCTGCCGAATGGGTGTGCTATATACTAAAGAAACCGATGATGATTAAATATTCTTTGTCTTATAAGCCAGACTCGCGCCCATCAGTAATGGATGAAGCGAGGGTCTCCTTTGAGGCAATAAGAACATCTAATGAGGTCAATGACGAGCTATTTAACCCCTTGGGGAAAGAATTACTACCAGAAATTCGTAGAATGCAAAAGCCGAAGAGGTAAATAGTGAAGATCGAGGAGTATCCTAGAAACCTAGAAATGCTTGCTCGATCATACATAACTAACTTCCTGGAAGTCAGTTCTAGAGCAGCGTTAATTGAAAGGGCTCAGGAACTTCGCTTTGTCATCCAAAAGAAGAGGAAAAAGGCGCCAGCCACTTGGAAGTTTGAAATCCCGCTAGACCGTCCATTAGTATTCAAAATGACTGAATTGGATGGTTTCAGAGTACAAGTTGATATTGCCTGTTACATTGAAGGTTTTGGGGATTACATCAGCAGGCAAAACGTGGTTTTAAGAGTGTGGTCTCTGGACGAGAATGTTAGCTATAGGGAACAACTGGACGCAATCGGCCTTAAAGGGATTTTAGAATCTTGTGGTTGGAAGCGGGTGATGTTACGTTTTCATTTGGATAGAAGAGCTCAGCAAGCAAGAAAACCGGAGCCATTATATCACCTTCAAGTAGGTGGAACTGCAAGAGACGAAGAGAATTGTTGGCTCCACCAAAACATTGAGGTTCCCAGATTTCATCATCCTCCCATGGATCCAGTTCTGCTGTGTGAATTTATATTACTAAATTTCTTTGAAAGAGAGTCTGAGATTCTGAGGAAAGACCCAGCATGGAGGAGCCTGGTTAGAAAAAGCCAAGACATTTTTCAGAGCAACTATTTCACAAATTGTGTGAATCACCTTAAGGACACAACGAGTACGTTACTAGAAAGTTCGGCAATGGACAGCTGATCTTTCCGAGATAGTACTGGTTAAGATTGTGAACAATATGGAGAGACCACCTGATAAGGTTATTGGTCAGACACTTACAGAATATGCCGAAACTCTTATAAGTTGGTATATAAGCAAAAGTGACTCCCAGTATCGGAAGAAGTCGGGACAATACTTTACACCAGCCAATATAAGTGGGTTTATGGTTAGACAATATGACAACATCAATAAGGAAGAAATAAAAATCCTTGACCCGGGAGCCGGTATCGGTATTTTCGAAAGCAGCTTTTGCGAATACCTTATCTCAATAGGCACGAAGGTTAAAATAACCTTTGACCTTTATGAGAACGATCCTGGCATAATACCCCTTTTGGTTCTTAATATAACAGCATGTAAAGAAGATATAACTAGGTATGGTTTTGATGTCTCATTTAGAGTATTTGAGGAGGACTTCATCCTCTCAAATGCTGCAAGGCGAAGTGCTCACAATGTGAATTCGAAAATAAGCCGCGAAGGCTATGATCTCGTAATAGCTAATCCCCCGTATTATAAACTCAGAAAAACTTCACCACAGGTGGTAGAAACTAAGAATATCGTTGATGGGCCACCTAATATCTACCCGCTATTTATGGTAGTAGCTGCTGAGTTGTTACGGGATGGTGGACAGATGACAATACTCACTCCGAGAAGCTATTGTTCAGGCTGGTACTATAGGAAATTCAGGAATTGGTTTCTGGGCTTTATGAAGCCATACAAAATCCACGTTTTTGAATCTAGGAGAGAGATCTTCAAAGAATATGACGTACTCCAAGAGAATATTGTCCTAAATGCCAAAAAAACTTCGCACACTCCAAAGGATGTGATGATTACAGTAAGTAGAGGTGCACCGAGTCGTGATGAAGAAAAGAATGCATTTCGCATACCGTACGGTAGAGTGGTTACCAAAAAACACAATGACTTTGTAATACGGATACCAACATCTAGGTTGGGCGAATCAATATCAGCATATATCGACGACTTTAAAAAGAACCTCAATACCCTCGGATTTAAAACATCAACGGGGCCAGTGGTACCTTTTAGAGCAAGAGATTTGCTGTCAAACGAGACAGTCACGAGTATTGCACACGTTCCGCTAATCTGGATGCACAACATTGTGGACGGTATTTTCAAGTGGCCTATTGAGAGGAATAATAAGTCCACAACAATCCAGAACACTTTGGAATCAAAGACGATTTTGGTCCCTAATAAGAACTACGTTCTGGTTAAACGTTTTAGCACAAGAGAAGGCAAACAACGTATTACAGCTGCTGTCTATTTAAGAAACGTCTTTGATTCTGACCATATTGGCATAGAGAATCATGTCAATTATATTCACAAACAAGTTGGTGAATTGACTGTAGATGAAGCGTATGGAATTGCAGCTCTTCTGAATTCAAAATTATATAACATGTACTTCCAAGTTACGAACGGAAATACCCAAGTCAATGCTTCGGAAATTAACGGCCTACCTCTCCCTCCTTTAGAGATTATTAAAAGGATAGGTCATTCCGTGAAGAAACTAGAAAACAAAGATACGATTACTCGAGAACATATCATCATGAAGCTCTTAGAGCTGGATGCCGAACTGTTACATAACCCTAATAGAAGCAGTTTCAAGAAATTGGGGTTGAAATAAAGCCGTGGTTTGTTTAGCGTGTAATATAAGTTAAACGCATTGAACAATTCATCGTGTTGTGATCTAATAATCACTCATATAGTGAAATAAACTATCAACGGGGTATCTCACTGGCCAACAAACATAAGGATTGTTGAGTCAAGTGGTGATACCGCATGCAATTGAAGGGCTCTTACCTTGGCATAGAGCTAATATTCATTACCTTGATCTGCAGAATGCTTTCATACCAGTTAGGATCAATACCACCGGTTATTAGCATCACTAATTCTCCCTGTTTAGTAGTTAGTACGTCCAACATGTTGCTCAGGCAATCCATGTCCTCCACCCCCTCAATATCCCTTCTTTGCAACGAGGACATAGCACTAATTCAGCTTCTTTTGTATCCCAAATCATATTTGTGATACGGCATTCAGGGCATTTCACGCGATCTTCCTGCTTCAATTCATTGCTTGGTTTACACCAACCTGCCCACGCTGCGAAGTAATCGCGAAGAGGTTCTGCAAAGTCAACCAAAGCAATGTAGAAGGCCTTATCACCTTCTTGCTCGAACTCATCTTCCTGCTCAGGCCAATACTCCCATGCAGCAAAGTAGTCGGGAAGAGGTTCTGTAAACTCAATTAAAACAACATCAAATATCTTATCGCATTTAGGGCAATATAAGTCAGCAGAAAAACCGTAAATACCACGTTCTTTTGCCTC
>JAEORY010000225.1 GCA_016840645.1 Candidatus Borrarchaeota archaeon
GTAAGTCGTTTATCTGGATTAGCACAGGGGTTTAAAGAAGCAACTTTAGATGCATTTGGGTTTCATTCAGAATTGGCTAGACAATTCAAAGAGGCTGGTACTGGTTTTGGGGGTATTGCTACGGCATTACAGAGGGAAGTTAGGATACCAATAAGATTATTAAAGGGTAAGAATAAAATAGTGCGCATTGGTAAAGATGGTGTATATATGCCATTAACATTAATTGAAAAATTTGCACAAATTGGTGAAAATGCCGTACGTATGGGAGAGTTTATACGAGCAAAATCAGCTGGACTATCAGAGAGTGAAGCTGCGTTCATGGCTAGGGACTTAACGGTAGATTTTGCTAAACGTGGTGATGCAATGAAAATATTTAATATGTGGATACCATTCTTAAACGCATCAATGCAGGGAAACATTAACTATCTAAGATTTATGAGGGATAAACCTGCAGTTGCAGCTGCAAGATTGTCATATTTAACAGTGTTACCATTTGTCGCATTAAAAATGTGGAATGCATCATTTGATGATGATGCTGATATAACTGATTACATAAAAAGAGGTTATTGGTACTGGAGAGTTCCGGATTTCGAAGCTCTTCAAAACGGTGAATTTAAAGGTAAGGTAATAAAAACTGACGAAGGTGACGAGCTTCCATTGTTATTCACATTTAGAAAAGCTGAATTAGCATCGTGGCTTACTGGTATCGCTGAACCTGTTGTTGATCACCTTTTAAGAGAAGATAAAGAGAAACTGCCAGAAATAAAGAATAAAACTTTAACGTCAATGTTATTAACATCAGCAGTTGGGGAGGCTAAGAGATCGATGTTTGGTATGATTCCGCCTGCGATATCAACACAGTTTGAAATAGCTGGTAATTATATGGCTTGGGCTGATTCTCCAATTGTACCTCACCATCTTGAAAACGTAGAACCGAAATATCAGTCCAGACCATCAACTACCAATATTCCAAGACGTATTGGGGAGAAATTGAATTTATCGCCTGCTAAGATAGAATATGCTATTACTTCATTATTCCCTGCCGGTAAACAAGCTCTTGCACTAGCATCACCATTATTTGAATCTGATACTCCAGGTGCTCAAAATTATGGCATATCATCATCAAATTTGGAATTGTTTTCTAAATACGTCCCTGTAATAAAAATTCCAACTTATAAACAAAGATCTGAAGAGATGTACGGTTGGAAAGAGGAAGATGAAACTAAGCAGAAAACAGCTTCTAAACTTCTGAGGGATGCTGATTATGCTATGTTAACAGCTAAGAATGATATGGAATTGAAAAAGGCAGAGGGTGAATACAATTATGTATTAAGTAATTATAAGCCATATATTACGTGGAGCATGAGGAAAAGCGCAAGAGAGAGTAATAAAAAACGATTAGCTGGTAAAAAATTGGGTGCTAAGGAACGTGTATGGCAGAAACTTTCTAAACCTCAAAAGAAAAGATATACTAAGGAGTATATAGAACTGGGAGCAAAAGAATGATAAAATTTATTAAACAGTTAATAGTTGCTTATAATAGGTTGAATAGATTTATTCCTAGACACTTACAAATAGCTTTTGATGAATTGGGTGAAACTGAAGTTAGGGGAGTACGTTCAAACTCCCGAATTATTGAGTATTTAAGTACGTGTGATATGCGTCCTGATAGTGATGAAATTGCTTGGTGTTCAGCTTTCGTTAATTGGGTTATAATATCTGATGGTAAGATTGGTACTGATAATCTATTAGCTAGGTCATGGTTAAATTGGGGTAAAACAATTGTTAAACCGAGATTAGGTTGTGTAGCAATTATGAAGAGGGGTACTAAGGAATGGCAGGGACACGTTGGTTTTTATTTGGATTCCAACAATGGAGTAGTTTTTATACTAGGTGGCAATCAATCCGATAGGGTTGGTGTGAATGGGTATAAGGAGGATTCGATACTTGGATACAGGTGGTTTAAAGAGGAATCAATTAACATAAGGAGTTAGATATGGCAGATTTTTTGGATACTACCCTTGAGAATATTGGTAGTAGGAAAGTTATCGAAGCAACAGCTCTTAATGCTGTTAGCGGTACTGTTGATTCAAGTCCGTTAAATACGGGGAACTTAACAAATTTACAGATGGCTGTTACCGGTATGACAACTGGAGCTATCAGGGCATATGGAAACGTTGATGGTTCATCTCTTAGTGACTTTGCCATAGGTTCGACAGTTTCTGCAAATGGATTAACAAATTTAAGTTCATTACTACCTTTAAAACAGGTAACAGTGAAAGCATTCAACGTTGGAACACCAACAGTGAAATTAATAGGTAATAATCTTTAATTAGGTTATGCTGATAAAAGAATGGTCACACAGTGTGACCGGACTTGACTTAACCTTAAATAGGAGGGCTATATGGCTTATTTAGCACCAACCACCGATAGAATACTTGGTGGAAAGAAGTACATTAAATCTGTTGACATGATGGATCAAGATGGTAATGCAACACAGGGCATTCTTGATATATCGAGAATCAATGGAGGAATGATTCAAATCGATGGAATGTCTATCGGTGTGGATTCAGTGAAAATTAAAGGCACTGTTGACAAGACTGTAGATTCAACTCACATGGAAGAACTTCCATTGGGTACGGATGCAAAGGAAAGTAGGGCACTTGCTACTGTTCTTCCAATAGGAGCTGCATCTGCATCAGTAGCCAGTAATGCAATTAAGACTGACTGTTTTGTACATATCAGTGATAAACTTTCACAGATACAATTGGAAGTTTCCGGTGTGACTACCAGTGGTATTGATGCATGGTTTACTGGGAAAGGAGATATATAATGCCAGCTGCATACAAACGATGTGTTAGTAAGGTATCAAAAAAGAAGGGTGTTAAAAGTGCCCATGCTATTTGCACAGCTGAAAATGCTGGGGGTATTAAACAGTATCGTAAGAAAGAAGCTAAGAGAAAGAAACGATAGTTTGTATGATACGTTATAATAATTGAACATAATAATAATATTCTTCAATCTCCTGATAAGAGGGAGAGGGTTGTGCGTTCCTCTTCCTCTTTTTGTTTTTGGAAAGGAACAGAATGGCATTAAGAATTAGAAAGGAAGTTGAAAGTGAGGATATAAAACTTCCTGCTGAATTAGAACATTTATCATTTTCGTCCATAGATACATTTTTAACATGTCCAATGCGGTGGAAATTCCGTTATGTGGATAAAATTAAATCCCCTCCATCAATATTTCTGGAATTTGGTGGGTCTGGTCATGAAGCACTTAAATTAAATAATATACACAAATTTGAAAGTGGGTCAGATTTACCTACTAAAATTGTGAATGATAAGTTTTGTGATACACTACAAACAAAAAAGAAAAACATTGAAGATTGGGACGGTGAGAATCCTGAAACATCATATGATAAACATATTAGATTAGGTCAGAAATTATTGGCTGAATATATGAAAGAGGTTGCACCAATATTTACACCTGCTGTTATGCCTGAACAGGAAGGTAATATAAAAATATCAGGTGTACCACTTGTATATTATGTAGACTTAGAAACACATACAAATATATGGGATTATAAATTTGTAGGAAGGGCTAAGTCTGATAAGGATGTTAGTAACAGTTTACAAATGTGGTTATATTCAATAGCTAGAAATAAGTCTAATACCAACATGCTATCATTTTGTAAGAAAAATGGAGACATAGTATCTGCTAGTGCAGAAATAGGAGAACGTGAGCGCACGTGGGCTAGATACATTGTCCAAACAACAGCACGGGCTATCGTGGCAGGACACTTTTTTCCTCGTAAGCCGGATGGTCAAGAGTCGTGGCAGTGTACGCCAAAATTTTGCGGATATTATCATATGTGTCGTGGCGGTTCTAGGAGGATGACATAAAAAGGTATTCAATACAGGTTAATATAGGGAAAAATAAAATTGGTCAATATATGTTATATAAGGACTATGAAAAGGAGAAAAAAGTGAGATGTAATTACACAATGTGTGAACATAATGACCAGTCTAATGGTTGTATGCTTGGGGAGGGACATAGGGTTAATATATCAGGTAAAATAAGTGGTGATAGGCTAGTGGTTATTGAGTGTTCAGAGAAAACTATAAAAATGGTAGAAAATTATCATGAATCTGCATCGGAAGCCGAGAATAGAATAATTAAAGTGGAGCAAGAGGACGATGGGGAAATTGAGTAGAGATAGAGGAGCGAGATATGAAAGAAAAATTGCTAATGTCATAAATAGTGCACTTGGGTGGGATTTAGTACGCAATTTAGAACAGTCTAGAAGAGACGTACACGGAGATCTAGTAGATAGAAATACATTACATGCTCCAATAAATGCTATAATAGAATGTAAAGCACGAAAATTTTGTTGGGATAACGTTATTAAGTGGAATATAAAAGTGGAAGAAAGTCCTGTTGGATGGTTTTTACAAACATACAAGAAGACTGTAGGAAGGAATTTTGATATAATATGGTTAATATTTAAATCAACACTAATGGATTTTTCAATAATATGTCCAGTTTCTATCCTATACGAAAATATATTATTAGAAGAAAAAGAGTATTTTGATGGTTTCTGTGGTTATGATTTATATTTAGGCAGTTTAGGAGATACGTTAGAGTGGATGAAAATCCTATTACCCAAACTAAAGAAGACGTAATAGAATTAGTTAAAGAAGTACGGAATATCCGTCGTAACCTTCTTAGTCCTTTACCATTCACAATACAGCAAGCAATAGAATTTGAGTTAGAAAGCTATGGATATGATTTAATAGTCAATTATGCTCTTACAAATTGTATAAACGACATAAAATATTTAACAAAATGTCTAACAAATCACAGACAAAAATTATTAGGTAGATATGGTAAACAGTTACAAAGATACCGGTCACTTAATGACGACATTGCGTACGACGTTGATAGTGACCAACCATCTAATGATAATCTGTTTGACAGACTATACATGTCTTCACTTAGTTTACCTAAACACCATAAGGAACATATCTATTGGGTAGTGGTTATGATAGCTAGAGGATCGCATAGACCAATTCAGGATGCTGCTGAACAGTTGGGGGTTAGCAGAATGACCGTTAGTAGAGCATTGAGACAGTGGAAGGATAATTATGCCAAAGAAATTAAACGAGAAGTGCGACAGGTGCGATCTATCAAACACCTGCAAAAACTGTTGTATTGGGGGGCGAGGCAGTGAAAATCCGAAGGTCATATTCATCGGGCAAGCTCCTGGTAAAGATGAAGATGAACAAGGGAAATGCTTTGTCGGACAGGCTGGACAATTACTTCACAAATATCTTGAGAAATATAAGATACAAGATTACAGGCTTACCAATACTGTTAGATGCTATCCTCCAAACGATAAAAAGCCTCTTAAAGCACATATAGAAGCATGCAAATTTTACTTAGAAATGGAATTGGAGAAATATCCGTGCGATATCATAGTTCCGCTTGGTGGAGTTGCCTTACAAATATTTTTACCTAACGAAAAAATAAGCGATGTAGGCGGAAAGCCAATAAAAGTAGATGGTGGTACTATATTTCCTGTACTACACCCATCTGCTCCAGTACATGTGCCAAGAAAACGTGGTGAATTTGAATCACAAATGAAAGCTCTTGGCGCATTTATAAATAATGAAAATTTGAACGTACGAAAACCGGATTATGCAACTGTTGATAACTGTCCGTATGAATTTGCACAGTTAGAACCAACAGTATTTGCATTCGATTTTGAAACAACGGGACTAAATCCAAGTAGGGATAATTTACGATGTGTGTCATTTTCAGATGTAGTTGGGACTTCATTGTGTATTAAGGATGTTAAAACAATACCATTGCCGTTTTGGCATCATCACGGATTTATAGCCCATAATGCTAAATTTGAGTGGCATTTTTGCAGGGAAAAGGTAGGATTTGAACCGGATATCATTGGAGATACGAAGATGGCTCATCTATTGTTACACGAGGAGGAGAATAATCATTTAGATCTTTTATCCCAGATATATACTACATTGGGAGGATTTAAAGATGAGTCAGAGAAATGGTTACGTGCAAATAATAATGATTGGCGTAATATGCCGATTGAAATTCTTATGAGAAGAAATTGTGGAGATTCGGATGCTACACTTAGAATACATATTATACTTGAGAAAGAATTAGAAGAACAGGGACTCACTTGGTTGTATAATAATATATCAGTTCCGTCACAGTGGGTAGCTTCAAGGATAGAACATCGTGGTATGTACGTAAATACTAATATTCTGGATAAAGTTAAGAACGAAGAAATGGAGAAATCCAATAATATAAAATCAAATATATGTTCACAGTACAATTTGGATGATATAAATTTCAGATCTCCTAAACAAATAAAACATTTAATATTTGAATTGATGGGTATGCCAGTTGTTCGTAAGAATAAAAAATCGGGTGAACCTAGTACGGACGAAGAAGCTTTAGAAACTATGATATCTAAATTAAATA
>JAEORY010000226.1 GCA_016840645.1 Candidatus Borrarchaeota archaeon
CCAGAAGACTTTCGAGATGACAAAAGAGGAATACATCGCTCTTGCCAAGGAAACCTTGAAGTTTATTATAGTTCCTCCATTTACGAAAGCCTCGGTGACGGAAAGGCAGAAAAAGAAAAACGGATGATGAATGAATAGTCTGAGTTACTAAGCCTCTTGATTAGGGCGCATGAAGGAGCGGGTGTGAGGAGAGACTGGATTGTGCTCAACCAAACTGTAGGCTTTTTGAAGAATCAGTTATCGCTCGTTTTTTCGCCTAGAATTATGCTGAGCTCTCAGGGATAAACAAAGAGAATAAAAACTTAAAAGGAGATAACACAATGGGAATACCAACTCAAAGAGAATGGAGTAAAGTAGAGGGATTTGATTTTGATGATCTAATTTATGAAAAGAAATATCTGGCGACAGGCGGAGTTGCCAGAATGACGATTAACCGCCCTGAAACGTTGAATGCCTTTACAGGCACAACAATTCGTCATTTGTGGGAATGTGTTTTTGATGTTAATAGTGATCCATCCATAGGAGTCGCTATTCTAACTGGAGCAGGTGATAAAGCATTTTGTTCCGGTGGTGACGTGGGATCGGAGGCAGAAGGTGAATTTGAAGATTCATTATTCACAAAGTGCAATGACGTAATCGTGGGTTGCAGAAAGCCCATCATAGCTGTTGTAAAGGGATGGGCTGTGGGTGGTGGAAACCATATGGCTTATTGCTGTGATTTTACGATCGCTGCCGATAATGCCAGATTTGCTCAAAATGGACCTCGCGTAGGAAGTCCTGCATGCGGCTGGCCCATTCAATATGCTATCAGAGTTGTTGGTGCAAAAAAGGCAAGAGAACTATGGATGCTTTGTCGCAGATACAGTGCACAAGAGGCGTTAGAGATGGGATTGGTCAATGTTGTTGTTCCTCTTGATAAGATTGATGAGGAGGTAGACAAGTGGTGTAATGAGATATTAGAAAAGAGCCCAACTTGTATACAGTTACTAAAAGCAACTTTTGATGATGAATTCAATTACATGAGATACGATCAATCAACAGACTTACAAAAGCGCATGTTCCCGGAATTTATGAATAGTGATGAACAAAAAGAAGCACAGAATGCCTTTTTTGAGAAAAGAACGCCAAATTTTTTGCAATTTACTGAAAAAGAATACGAAAAATATTCAAAGAAGAGAGGAAGGGTACGAATGAAATAACTGAAATGATCCTCATGAGTTGTGGAGATTAGATTGATGAAATTAGAGTATTCGGTGACGCGTTCTCGTTTAACACTTCCATCATCTTAGACTCACAAGGAGGATGGTAGAAGCCTTCAGACTTTGGGTTTTTATAAAACTCGCAACATGGGGATTCTCATAGGGATTACCCTTTCTTCTCATGCTGATCTGCAAACCATAGAACTTAAGCTTTTTGGTATAATAATTGGGCATATATTAATGCCGAGATTTAAGTATCCAATACAGCCTGTCGTTGAGTAGATCTGACAAATTGCCATGCCTAAAATACCAAGGGTTAATTTCGGATCCATACTGCTTGATAACGCATAGCCAATGGCTTATAGAGGATAGTGCCCAAATACAAAAAATATGTGAGAATCTGCATGCATGTGATAATGATCAGCTAAAACTGATTCATATCGCTAAGGTTAAGTTCCTCCGCGAGGTTTGGATAGATTGCTAATTCATGATCATGGTGGTGATAACTCATTTCTTCCTTCGCACACCCCAAGAGCACGTACTCTCACGCATTATGCGGGAGACATTTCTGTTGTTCACGATCAATCCTTCATATAGAAGATAGTGAATTACTCTGTGGTACCCATAGCCAGAGAAATTCAGACTATATCACCAATATAGGGTACGAGGGCTTCATAACAATATAGATACTTGGTGCTGCAATAGTATTTTGTGGCAGTCGCATCATTGAGTACCCCTTCGAATGCATTTGACAAGGGACGAGTCTTGACAATGAACTGTCTCTTTTGTCTGCCTGTTTGAGGCCGTTTCGTACGGCTTTTTTAGTAACTCATTTTCAAATAGGTACGCTGATTGGACGCTTAAACTCCCGAATTTTTACAGATAGCACGACCTCTTTTTAGGATTCAAGGTCAATCTTTCCCTTAACATATTACCTTTTTCAAGTGTAGATCTGACATGATGATAGATGATAGCGCCTGTAAAGTTCTGCATGAGGTGCAGTTTCACTGATCAACCATTCAACAAGTAATCTCTTAAAATTCCGTGTGAACCTTCTATATTTCATGACACAATACTTTCTCTCTTTTCAGAACCATATTCCTGTCTAAAATTTTGTGCGTTGGATAGAATGCGCTCAAGAGCGTTTAATTTTTCGATGGAATATCTAAAAAAACTGTTGACTTATAATTTTTTTTATGTATATTCATCATTGGTTGGAATCAGCTGTTGGAATTTAGTTGAAAGAATAAATCGATGACTTGTTCAAATAGGGCTCTGCATTATAACGGTTTATTTTGTTTATTTTAGATGCACGCCAAGCTTTGCTAAAACCGTTGTCCGAGCAAGAAGCTTTTTTCTTTCAATTTTTATTAAGGTGCCATTTTACGGGGTATTTTTTGATAATGCTCAGGTTCTATAAAAGCATCTGATGGGAAAATCAATAAAGGATTGAAGATTGCCATAGGACTCCGAAGATATGAATAGTTATGCACTTTTGCAATGTTTGAGTTGCTTTGGGCTTATAAAACATCATGGAACAATACTCAGAAAGCCTGACCATCTGTGGTGGTATTTCGCAGATCCAAAGGAAAATCATAGCAATCATGTACTGAAACTGTTTAGTATATGAAGAAGTGTGAGCCTTTTTATAAAATATTTGGGGAGGCAGAAAGAGAATAAGTGGATTTTCGTCTAAGTACCGAGCAGATAGATATTCAGAAGGCAGCCAGAGAATTTGCCAAAGGCGAATTCGATCCAGATGCCGCACTCGAGTATGATCAGAATCAGCAATTTCCTTCAACCATCTGGAAACATGCTTGCAAGCTTGGATTTATTGGTGTTCACTTTCCTGAAGTGTATGGTGGTCAGGAATGTGGTCTTTTAGAATACGTTTTGATAATAGAAGCATTTTGCAGACAGGATTCAGGTATTGGGATAGCATTGGCCATTTCAGGCTTTGGCTCGGAGATGATCCTGAGACATGGAAATGAGATTCAAAAATTAAGGATTCTTCCTTTCATAGCGCAGGGAAGAGGCTTAGTTACTATTGCTTTTTTGGAGAAAGATTGTTCCGGTGCACCATTAACAACCACTGCAAAAGTGAGCACTAATGGATACATCATTAATGGAGGCAAGTCCTTTGTTACGCTTGGAAGCTTGGCTGCCTATATGATTGTTGTCTGTCAGACAAGCTCTGTTGATCCCAATGCACAATCTGTTATTTTGCTTGAAAAAGAAATGGATGGCATAGGGGTGTCGAGTATGGGAGAAAAGATGGGAATGAGGATGGTTCCCATGGACAAGGTATCTTTCACCAACGTTAGTGTTCCGAAAGAAAATACAATCGGCCAAAAAGACAAGGGTTATTTTCAATTAGAAGATTTTTTTAATGAGATGAGGATTCAAACCGGTGCCATGGGAATAGGAATTGCTCAAGGGGGACTGGATAGAGCGCTGGAATATAGCAAAAAAAGAAGGCAATTTGGTAAAGCAATTGTAAGCTTTAGTGCAATAAGAAACAAACTGGCAGATATATATGCAGAAATAGAAATGGCAAGGCTCATTACCTATAAGGCAGCTTGGTCATTCGATAAAGGTAGGAATGATAATCAATCTATACTTATGGCAAAAATGATTTCCTCAAAGACAGCATATCGGGCTACTTATGAAGCTGTTCAGATTCACGGAGGTTATGGCTATATGACAGAGAGCCATATTGAGCATTTTTACAGAGATGCAAAAGCGCTTGATCTATTTTTAGAACCTGGGCAAATACAGAGAAACATGCTCGCTGATCAGATAACAGGAAAAATCAATTTTATTGAATGAGGAGATGATTATGCGGGAACTCATTATGCGGAACTAGCTTAGAACTGAATGGAAATCAAATAGGCTGTGGGAATTATGAAATATACGGAAGAACACAAGATATTCAGGCAGGCACTTCGCAAGTTCTTAGAGAAGGAGGTGTTACCCTATGTTGATGAGTGGGAGAAGAAAGAAGGAGTCCCCCGTTCATTATGGAAAAAACTTGGAGAAGGGAAATATCTTTGTACGTGGGTAGATAAGAGGTATGGTGGGTTCGGTGCGGGATTTGAGTATACAGTAATTCTTCGCGAGGAATTTGCCAAAGCTAATTTTGGCATCGGCATAGCAGGCCATAGCGACATTGTAGCACCCTATATTGCCGACTATGGAACTGAGGGTCAGAAGAAAAGATGGTTACCAGGATGTACAACCGGTGACATAATTCTGTCCATTGCTATGACCGAAGCCGATGCCGGTTCTGATCTAAAATCAATAAGAACAACCGCTGTAAAAGACGGTGATTATTTTGTGATCAATGGGCAGAAAACATACATAACCTGTGGTATCGATACAGATCTGGTTATTTTGGCAGCTAAGACAGACTTGAATGATGATCCTGTTTCAAAGGGCATAAGCTTGTTTGCTGTTGAGGTTGATACGCCTGGATTTGTTAAAAGTCGAAAGCTAAATAAGATGGGGTTACATAGTCAGGATACAGCAGAACTATATTTTGATAATTGTTGGGTTCCCACTACCAACATGATTGGTGAGGAGGGAATGGGTTTTAGTTATCTTAAGGGTGAACTTCAGCGAGAACGCCTCGTTCTTAGCATTTGGGCGCAGGCGACGGCAGAGCGCATACTAAGTGATGCTCTTATACAGTCCAAAACCAATCAGGCATGTCTCCAGCCTATCGGCAATTTTCAGCATATCGCCTTTGAAATTGCTGAAATGGCGACGGAAGTGGAATTGGGCCGCTCTTTTGTAGATAAATTGATAGAGGAGTTTATGGCAGGCAAAAATATCGTGACAAGAGTCTCCATGGCAAAGTGGTGGACTAGTGAGATGGCGAACCGAATTGCGTGCAAAACTCTCGAACTTTATAGGGACTATGGCTATATGGAGGAAAATCCTCTTGCGCGCCTTTATCGAGATGTGAGGGCACAACCCATATTTGGGGGAACAACAGAGATTATGAAATTGATTATCTCTAATAATTTGGGTCTTAAATAAGATTTCGTAGGGAACTGGAATTTCCAATTTCATGGGCATAATCATATTCGGTGCTACAATCGGTCTCAGTATCGTAGTGCTTGATGCGTGTGATAAAGTTCGTTGAGCTTGGCCGAAACTTACGCTTCAATCTCCCTGACACTTTCCTGACAGGTCAGTTGTTCAAATACCTTGCAGGGGTGTTCATCGAGATATGTGAGGTTTTTAATCTTCATGTGGGCATTTCAGATTTGTCTGCCGGGGAGTGGTTGATCATATAGATGTGAAACATTTGATCTATAGAAAAAGGAGGCAAGAAATGGAATTAGATTTACAAGGAAAGACAGTTATTGTTACTGGTGGGGGATCAAACATAGGGCGTGCTATTAGTCTAGCCTTCGCCAGAGAGGGCTCAAACGTTGTGATTTCTGATTGGGATGAGCGTCAGGCTGAAAAGACAGCAAATGAAATCAAAGCGTTGGGCGCCAAGGCTATGGCAGTGAAGACAGACATAAGCAAAAGTGATGAAGTTGAGGCGATGGTCAGGAAGGTTCTAGCCGAATTCGGAAAAATAGACATACTGGTCAATAATGTCGGTGGGAATGTTGATCAACTCTTTATGGAGGAACCCAGAGAAAAGTGGCAGAAGACAATGGATATGAATTTATGGGGTATGATAAACTGCACAAGAGCAGTATTAGACAATATGGTGGAACGGAAATCAGGAACTGTAGTCAGTATTGGCTCTGATGCTGCACGCGTTGGCGAATTTAGAGAAGGTATTTATTCAGGTTGTAAGGCTGCTGTTATCGCCTTGACCAAGACTCTGGCAAAAGAGTTGGGACGCTTAGGAATAAGACTAAATGTCGTCTGTCCTGGCTTGACCCCGGCGAAATTCGAAGAGATCGGTGAGAAGAGTCACTGGCAGGAGCAGATAGCAAACTTCACTCCTGAAGTACGAGAGAAAGCGGCTAAAGTCTACCCTCTTCGTAAGCTGGGGAAACCCGAGGATACTGCTAATGCGGTTGTATTCCTGGCATCAGATCGGGCAGGCCATATCACCGGTCAGACGCTCAGTGTCAGTGGTGGGTATACAATGGTATAGTATTGCGCAATATTGGATCATTATAATTCTATTCTTTTTATCAGCCTTGTTTTTTTCTTTGGCCTCCCTAATATCCTGACAGGAGAATTAGGCAAAGAAATAGAGGCGATTATTAGCTAATTGAATGAAAAAATTTTTGATGTATGGAGGAACAACAAATGAAGAACGTTC
>JAEORY010000227.1 GCA_016840645.1 Candidatus Borrarchaeota archaeon
GGAGTGCAAGTAACCACAACGTCACTTTGTATAACAGCTTTCTCCAAGTCTTGAACTGGATCAATAGCATTCTCTGAATTTGAGGAAACATCAGCCGCAAAACGGATTGCTTTTTGTTCGTCTCTATCAAAAACAAACACTCTCTCTATAGGAAGGACATGTTTTAATGCTTTTAATTGATTCCTACCTTGATTTCCACATCCACAGATTGTCGCAATTTTTGAATCAGGCCTCGCTAGATATTTTGTTGCAATAGAGACCGCTGCGGCTGTCCTTTGTAGTGTAATCTCTGTAGAATCCATGATAGCTAAAGGAAATCCAGTGTTACCGTCGAATAAAACTATAACACCTTGAATGTTTGGTAATCCAAAACGCTCTAAATTTTTAAAGAATCCACTGTTTGCTTTCAAAGCGAAGTATATTTTATTATTTACTTCAATACCGCCAGCCTTGATATGGAATTCTCCATCCGTGGAATCGATGTGTAAGATGCCTTGGGATAAAGCTTGACCTAAGGCATACATTTTGAATGCCTCTTCTACAGAAGTGATATATTCATCATATTCTATAATATTTACAATGTTCTTTCTTTTTAGAAGCAAAGTCCCTTTAGGTTTCATAGTAAATCTTCCTTTATTAGGTTTTATATGTAAAATTATTCTGTTTTGGTTTGTTTATGACAAATTTTTTTAAAAATGTTAATCCCCAGTTTTCTGATTAGTGGAATTCCGATCCTTTTTCCTGTTCTCGAAATAATTTTTAGCGATAATTTTTTCTTGATCAAGTATCTCAATTTAGACCAACTCAAGATGCGTAACAATTCTGCAAATTGCACTTTAAGATCAATGAAAAATCATCCTGGATGAATTAATTGCCTCTCTCCTTCCCATCGAATAACATATCAGAGTTATTTGTTGTGAAGCTCAGCATGAGAGAATTCATTATATCCATCTGACATTTTACAAACGCTTTCGCAGGTAAATTTCTACTTCGAACATTTTTTTCTTTTATATTCAATTCGTTTTATTTTTTTAATTATAAAATTGGCGGCTTGCAAGAAATTTTCTGCTATGAAGTCCGGCTTTATACTGTTTTTTTCCAAGCCATCAAGGTGTTTTTTCCCATGACCTGTTAGAAGGTAAACCGTTTGAATTCCAGCCTTTAGCCCCATTTCAATGTCATGAGGATGATCTCCAATAACCCAAGATCCTTTAAGGTCAATCTGAAATTCTTCTACAGCTTGTTCAATATATCGAGTGTTGGGTTTTCTACAGTCGCACATATCTTCTGGAGTGTGAGGGCAACAATATGTTTTTTTAATATGGATTCCTCTTTCTACGAAAGTTTTTAATAGGTGATTGTTGAAATTTTTAAAATCTTTTTCCTCATAGTAGCCTCTTCCAATGCCCGACTGATTAGTTATTATTACAAAAATAAACTCATTTGAAAGTTTTGTTAGACCTTGGATTACCCCTGGCAAAAGCTTGAAATCTTTAATTTTATGCGGATATAATGTGTCTTCGTTAAGGGTTCCATCTCTATCGAGGAATACAGCTTTAATCATTTTCGACGATTTTATTTTGTTCACCAATATATGTTGATATAGTTTTTTTTATTTTTTGTGTGCATGTTAAGACTCTTCCCAAAGTATAACAACATAAAGGATTATACTTTATTTAGAATCTGATGAGCCAGCACTAATAATCCTTGCACAGGAACATTATAAGGACAGGCCTTTTCGCAGTAACCTTCACAACTTATGCATTTAAAAGCATTGTTTTGAAGAAGAGATGCATATTTGCTGAGCGCTGTTTTTCCTCGGCCTTGAGCTATTAAATAGTGGAAATAGCGCATTATGGTGTTGATAGGAACTTTATGTGGACAAATATATTCACATTCCCCGCACGCATGCCTGCAGTAAAACTGCCCGAAAGTGTCCTTATAAGCAACTAGCTTTTCCCTGTGAGCTGCTTCAAATCTGGTTCCTGATATAGCTAAATAGGCTTTTAGCTCACTGAAGTTTTTAATTGACACGCAAGCAGAGCAAACATTGGAGTTGCTAAGCACAAATTTGACAGCTGCATCTCGAACCTCATTACTGTCAGTAATTTTGTGTGTTTCTTTGAATTTTTCTAATTGTTCTGCAATTTCTTGAGAAGCACGAGCGAACTTTTTTAGTAATGGTGAATTATACTCGCTCTCTTTGTTGATACTGTCAATGTATTCCTTCATCTCCACATATTTTGAGACAGGATTGGTCTTCATTACTACAGTACCAATATTTTTCTTCTTGCATGCCTCCAAAACCTTTTCTCCCATATCTCTTCGTATGAAGTTATAAACCATCAGCACTACATCAAAACGCCCATCTTCGGCCGCAGCAATTAAAACATTTTCCATAGTTTCAGGAGAATCATGCCACTCTGAACCATGGCAAGAGATCCCGCAAAATCGTACTTTTCCTTCAGACTTTAGTTCTAGAATTGCATCATGGAATGCTTTGTTTCGCGTTTGTTCTGCTGTTGCAGCTTTATGGATCATCAAACAATCCAGATATTCAATCTGAAGCCGTTCAAGACACTTTCGGGCTCTTTTTAACAGCGCTTCCTTGGATATAGTTCCTTTCAATTCTAGTTTGGTTGAGATAAAAAGCGATTTTCTATTGCGTTTTTTAATCACCGTCCCAATAATTCTTTCTGCTCCTCCTCGTGAATATTGCTCCGCTGTATCAATATAATTGATTCCCGCATCTAAAGCAGCATTGAACAAGAATGGATCGGTTAACTCACCACTTCCAAAACTGATATCAGAAGCCATAAATCCTGTACGTCCCAGTTTCCGGTAATCCTTGATTCTCGGTTCTTCAGGAATTCCTGTCGAATCAAAACAAAATAATTTGCTCCTCCCATAAAGACCAAGACTTGCTAGAAAAGTCAGAGAGCCTTTCATAAAAAGTCTTCGGCTTACAACGTCTTGCTTAATTTGTATGAGTTTTTTATGCCGTATCATTATGATCACTTCTTTTGGATTCTTCTGATTTTTGGATAACAACAGAGCATGCCATATTCCCGATGACATTCGTAGCAGTTCTGACCATGCCAAGAAATCTGTCTACACCCAGAATGAGGGCAATCCCCTCCAGCGGAATGCCTATTTGTTTCAGTACGATTGCAAGCATAACTATTCCTGCTGCAGGAACTCCTGCCGTCCCTATTGATGCTAAAGTCGCCATGACAACTATGTAGATTTGATCCATGAATCCTAGAGGAATTCCATAGATTTGTGCGATAAAAAAGGCTGCAACACCTTGATACAATGCTGTTCCATCCATGTTTACTGTTGCCCCAAGAGGAATAACAAAGCTCGAATATTCTCGCGATACTCCAATATGTTCGACAGACTCCAAGGCTACAGGGAGAGCGGCATAAGAACTTTGTGTGCTGAATGCAATAATTATGGGCTCCTTGACTGCTTTATAGAATTGTATAGGATTCATCTTTCCAAGGAGGCTCAAAGCGATACTGTTTATACTTAAAGTGTATATGATAAGAGCGACAACGACTACTAAGCTATAATTAAAAAGAGTTATAAGGATGTTAATGCCATATTGTCCAATTACTGAGGCCATTAATGCGAGAACACCATAAGGGGCAAGCTTCATGGCTATGTGGACAACTTGAATGATAGCGTCATTCACACTATCGAGAAATTCAATAAGGATTTTAGATTTATCTTTTTTTATTAAAGTTAAAATTATGCCAAAGAGAAGTGCTAAGAAAATCACTTGAAGCATGTTCCCTTCTACCATAGTTAAGAAAGGATTTGTGGGAACAATATTGATTAATATTTCAATTGCAGAAGGTTTTTCCTCCATATGCTGTATCCCGACCCTGGCTTTAGATTCGTAATTTTTGTAGAGATCGGCCTTGATATCTTCATTTAGAGCAGATCCGGGTTTTAAAATGTTTGCAAAAAAGAGGCCTATGGAAATAGCAATCACTGTTGTTATGATGAAATAAACTAACGTTTTTATACCGATGCGGCCCAGCTTCCGAATATCTCCCAAGCTTGCTGTTCCCAGCATCAGAGAAACGAGCACCAAAGGAACAACAATCATAGTGATGAGTCGGAGCCAAATTGTCCCTACAGGCTCAATAACTGTGGCTTTTTCTCCAAATACAAGCCCGACAATAATACCCAAAATTAATCCAATAAAGATTTGTGTGTGTAATTTGATTTTCCTCATGATGTCATTAATGTTCTTTTATACTTTTAAGCGATATTGAGGATTTTCCATTATGTTTCACGCCTATAAAATTTTTCAAATTTATTTTGCGTCAAATACGTTTTTACAACAAAATATTATGTTCAAGGATTGTATATCATATATTATAAAATTTTGTTTGTAAATGGAAGAACTGGTACACGGGCTCGTTTAAAATCGTGTGGCGTGACAAAAAGACAAGCAAACTTCATTGAGTCACTAACACACAGCGCCTGGGGAATGCAGGAGGCTACTAATGGATACCTAGGCTGAGGCTGAAAAATTTTTTGGAACTGCCGTTCTCAGCTCAAGAAAATATTTATTCTGTCGAGTAGTACTTAAAGTGCTACAGACCTTAAAAAGTTATTCTTTCTTCAATATTGAAGAAAGTCTAGTTGCATTCCAAAACATGCTTGCTTCAGAATCATCACCTAGGATTTCCCACCTCACCAGAGAAAGCGGGATTTGACCGTACCTCATTATTTGATCATGAAAATCCTTCAGATCGAATTTTTCCATGAGCTGCATCTTTCTATCAGCAAGTATTCTGTAGATTTGATGTTTGCCTACCATACATAGGTGAGGGAGACTTCCACCCTGGAGAAATCCTTCTATTTCATCGTAAGATTCCTCAAGACTTGCACCAAGTCCTGAGCCTAAAGGTGGAAGATGTGCAAGAATACGAAGCCTACACTCTTCAGCTGAAATCTCGCCAAACAAGAAGGGAAACAGTTGCAGCATTCTATTGGATCGTTGAAGCATATTGATATACACAAGCTCGCGCGCACGTGCTCCTCTGATGAAGGGGAAGTCGAGAGCTGCTAATAATTCTTCATTATAGAAGCACCAACCTTCGCTGTGGGCTCCGTCGCGGTGGCCTGCCCTTATGGGGCATGCTGTTCGAGGGTGATGGTAAGATTGGAAAGTATGACCTGGCCAATATTCATGGCCATGAAGAGCAGCTGGGTCTGTGCGGAATCCCATGTTGGAGTATTTGGCCCGCCAATGATCATCAGGTACGACAAGGATGAAGTGGACACCAGGAACTTTCTCATTAGGGAATGCGATGAAGCCAAAAGGGTTTAGCCAAATAGCTTCTTTGGAACGGATAAGAGGCTGGTATTCTGGGTCTGTAAGTATATTTTCTCCATTTTCTGTGTACCAACGACGAAGTAACAGTGCCGTTTCATCATCCCAGGCAATATAATCTTTTGCTGTTTTCGCAGGCCTTATTACGGGAAGATACCTATTCTTGTGTAATTCATATTGAATATATGCAAGAGCACGGCCACGTTCTATCTCAGCCATTGCCATAATCTGATCTGAATTGAAGGGCAGTAGCATGACGTGCCGCAGATACCAATCCACAGCATCCTTTCCGATATAGTATCTGCCCATCATCTTGTCTCGGTTTTGTTCAAGCCATTCTCCGAATTCACGCAATTGCTTTGCCGCTTTTAATGCTGCAGGCACCAACTTCTCTGTTTCAGAGGGAGGAAAATATTCTGCTGTAATTTCAGCCCACTTTTTAAGGTTATTTTCAATATCTTTTATAAGATGGTTACCTGGGCTGTAGTAACCTCCTCCAGGGTTCCGCAGGGCTACGTCAGCTAGTTCAGGAACTATCTCGGTTAGGTTTTTTCTTCCTTGAGCGAGATATTTTTCGGTGTCAGCCAAGGCCTGTAATATTGCCTCAGCCTGTTCTTTGTTTAAAGGGAATACTGGATATCTTTCTCCCATGCGACGTCCGGAAGCCAAGTGTTGGGAAACATTTCGGATCGCACTATTTACATAGAGAGTGGGATTCCGGATCGTCCGCCGCCATACGTAAATATCAAATTCAAGAGAATCCATCTCAGTGCGAAGAATCAGATAATCAATTTTGTTGTGGTATGACCATTCGGATATATCGAGTGAATCAAGTCGAGCGCGGAGTTTAGGAAGTTCTTCCTTTTGTTTCTTTACAATGGCTGCGAAGTCTGGAATGCCGGATCCCCAGCTTCGTATAGCCCTGAGATCTTCACCAAGTTTTATCAGCTCAGCTGGATGCTGCTCTGGTCCTGGGACCTTTTCAGCTGGAGCCCAGACTTGCGTCTTTTCTTTGCTCAGGATGGGCATGCAGACGAATACAGCCATTATTATTACTAATGCCGTTAGAGACTGTATCCTAACTAAAATACTGCAAGACCGATGAATTTTTACTTTTTTTACGAATAA
>JAEORY010000228.1 GCA_016840645.1 Candidatus Borrarchaeota archaeon
TTTTTCTAAGTCAACTAAATAGCGCATAATTTTTTCAGCACTGTTTTCCATTGCATTTAAGGCAATGCCTATGTGATAACTCCTCACCCTTGCGCCTTGACCCTTCTCTTTTTTTGTTTTAGGGACATGTGCAACAAAGACATATTCCCCTAAATCTTTCAATAGCAGAGTTCCTTTGGCTGCTTCGATCGTTGTTGTCAAAAGGGGTCCTGTATTTAATTGTGTAACCGCCTGGTTCGAAATAGAATGAACTGAGGATGTCATAGCGCTCAGAAGTACGATGTCTTCCTCTGCGTCTGAGTTCATTGCAAATGCTATTGGAAAACCTTCATGCGAACAAAGTAGGCTAACATCAATGTCTGATGAATCAGAGATTACCTCTGAGAGGAGATCCGATAACCTACTGTCGTAAGCTTGCAAAAAATATCACCAGAAAAACCTTAATGAGAATAAGTACATCTTCTTTTGATGATTAAATGCTTAATAGAATTCCATCAAAAATCAAATTTAAAATTTGTGACAAAATTGTTCACTAGTTTTACGGTTAAATCATTGTTTAACATGAATAACGCTAATCTTCAAGAGAGATCCTATTTAGCATTTTTTCAATAGAGCTCATGTTAAGCTGAAGGCCTAATTGCTTACTTTCAATCCCCATTGCCAACCCAAGAAGCTGTGTATAATACATGCTGAATATACCAGTGACATCTAGCCCAGTAACTTTTGAGATCGCCTCTTGGCGTTCAAGCATTCTCTCACAAAAAGGACATACAGTAATGACACCATCGAAACCTCGATTTTGAATAGCCATCAGTTTGTTTCCAGAGATTTGAAAAGATTCTTTATCAACTGTAGCTAGCATGGGTGCCCCACAGCACTCTAATCTTTCGGGATATTTTGCCGTTCTTGCACCTGTAACCTCAATCAAAGCCTCTAACTTACTAGGGTCATCTAACTTATCTGGTCGCTCTATAGAACTGGGTCTGATAATATGGCATCCATAGTGCGCCGCTAGTTTAAGATCTGCCAAAGGTTTAAAGTCTTGACTATTTTCTAATACTTGTTTGATTTTCTGTGGCCCTATATCATCATGAAGGAAATCTAAAAGATGTCTAATTCGAATTTGACCCGTTATTTCAAGGTCTTCCTCTGCTAACATTTCTGCAATTTTTTTTCGCAGATTTTCATCTGATTCGATTATATGTTTTGCTTCACAGATTGAAACATGACAGCCGTTACAGAGTACTAGAAGGGTTTCAGCATTCTGTTGCTCAGCCAAAGCAATTATTCGAGAGGCTAAATACAACCAACCTAAATTATCAATCCCTTTCACTGGTTGCCCGCAACAAGCCGCATTTTGTAAGTCAATTAGGTTCACATCAAAGTGAGGTAAAACCTCTCTTGCAGATACTTCGTAAGCATACTCTTGTGTTGGAATTGTGCAACCAAGGTATAAAACAACGTTCATAAATTCCACCTATTTTATTACATGACGAAATCCAGTTTTCATTAAGTTCAGTTTTAATTTGTCAGCGTCTGGCATAGATAAATCTGGGAGTCCTAACTCGTCCCTGTCGAACTCATCGAAATCTGCTGAGATTACCTCTTGAGGAGGTTGAATTAAACCGATCTTGATGATGTTTTTAACCATTTCAACGTAAGCCGTTGGAATTGTAGGCGTTCCTATCTCAACAGCCTTGTTTTGTAGGAAATAGATCATATCTAAAGGGTTCACACCCTGAGGACAAAACTCTTGGCATTTCATGCAGGTCGCACATGTCCATATTTCTTTACTATTTAGGACACTATCTTTTAGCCCTAATACAATCTGTCGTACAATTTTTGCAATATTTAACACATTGACTTTTCCTGAAGTACATAATGAAGAGCAGGTTCTACATGTAAAGCATACGAAAGGATTTGCGCTAGTATTTTGCTTGATGTAATTTGAAAACTCTAAATCAAGTTGTGATAAATCCACGATCTGTTTGGGGTCTTCCATTTTTCTCTCACCTTATTCGCTAATTGTTTTTGCCACTGTGATCTTTCTATGAGGACTTGGTCCTAGTGTTCTAATAGTGTCTACGAAATCCGTAACAACTTCTTCAAACTTCTTACCCTCTGATGCAGATACCCATTCAAGCCTTAGTCGCTCAGGCTCTAAACCAATTGCGTCTAACACGCTCGTAAGGAATTTTACACGCACTTCTGCCCGAAGATTGCCTGCAATATAATGGCAGTCACCTGGATGACATCCCATCACCAGAACACCGTCAGCGCCACCAGCTAATGCTTCAAGGATGTGAATCATGTCAATTCGTCCAGTACACATTACACGGATATTTCTTACGTTAGTAGGCTGCTGAAATCTAGAAACTCCTGCATTATCAGCCCCTGCATAAGAACACCAATTACATAGGAAGGCAACGATAAAAGGTTCTGGAGAAATAGGTGGCTTTTCAAGAGCTGCATGAACCATCGCTAAAATCTGGTCATCCGTGAAATGTTGCATGCGAATTGCACCCACTTGGCATTCAGATGAGCAGGTTCCACATCCTTTACACAAGGCAGGATTGATTTTGGCCTTTAATTCTTTTAACAATTCATGTTCTTTACTTTCTACTTCCTCCATTGAAATCGCACCGAACTGGCAAACATCAACACAGAATTCACAACCAACACAAACATCTGGATCGACGACTCCAATTATTGGCTCAGTTTCCACATATCCAAGGACTAACGGGATTAATGCCTTTGCAGCAGCAGCTTGTGCATGGGCTACGCTTTCTTCAATAGTTTTTGGACCCTGTGCAGTTCCAGCTAGATAAATTCCATCAGTCGCAAATTCAACAGGTCTTAGTTTCACATGAGCCTCCAAAAAAAATCCTTGCGAATCTATCGGTACTTTTAGCATTTCTGCCAAGGCTTTATTATCATGAGCAATTAACGGTGCAGATAAAATCACTTTGTCTGCGGGAAGAGTAAATATAGTTTCTAGAAGTGTATCGGTAATCTTTACTTGTACCTTACCGTCCGCAAGCTGAGTTACTTCTGGTGGATTGTCGGGATCGTATCTCAAAAAGCGTACTCCGCTATCTCTAATCCCATGATAATATTCTTCCCCTGCCCCAAATACCCTCAAATCGCGATAAAGAACAAATATATTACTGTTTGGATAACTTTCCTTAAGGGTTTTTGCGTTTTTGAGTGTCTCACCACAGCAGATTGCAGAACAATAAGTACGACCTTCTTTTTCTCTTGCACCCACACAATTTATCATCACAAATGTGCTGCCGTCTTCTATTTTACCATCTTGTATTAGTTCTTCAAGTTCTGTCTGCGTACAAACATTTTCAATTTCGTCGTAACTATAATATCCGACTGGTTTTAATTCGGTGCCACCAGTTGCTACAATAATCGTTCCGACATTTACGGTTTCTTCAGTACCACCTTGTAAAGTGATTGAAAACTCTCCAATTGAGCCAGTAACTTCTTTTATTTCTGTTGAAAGCATCAATTCTATATTTTCGTGAGACCGGATACTTTTTTCTAGCTCGCTAATAACTTCTTTAGTATCGTGTTCATAATTTCCGTGAGTGAGAATGCTTTTAAGATTCTTAACAAACCCACCAACCGAACTGTCTCTTTCAACTAAGTATACTTTGAACCCCTTATCAGCTATTATTTTTGCACTACTCATGCCAGAAACGCCTGCACCAATCACGAGTGCTGAAGGAATTACATCTTTCGTAATAATAGCCTGTGGTTCTAATAATGAAGCACGAGCGACCGCCATCCGCACTAAATCTTTCGCTTTTTCTGTAGCATCTTCAGGCTCGCGCATGTGAATCCAGCTACACTGTTCACGGATATTGGCTAACTCAAATAGATAAGGATTTAGGCCTGCTTCTACGATTGTACTTCGAAATAGTGGTTCATGAGTTCGAGGCGTGCAAGAAGCTACAATGACCCGATTTAATTGATGTTCCTTTATCTTATCCTTTATCAGTTCCTGAGTGTCCGATGAGCAAGTATACAAATTCTCGGCTACAAAAGCAACATTAGGCAAAGTTTTTGCGTATTCGACAACTTCAGGTACTTTAACAACACCACCAATATTGATACCACAGTGACAGATAAACGCACCTATTCTGGGTTCTTCCTCAAGAGCTAGTTCTTCCTCTACTACTTTCATTGGTTTTACTATCTCTACCTCGGTCCTCAGAACTGATTTTGCCGCTGCTGCACTAGCTTGGGCTACAGATAAAGGTATATCCTTCACACCTTCACATGCGCCAGCAAGGAAAATACCTGAAATGTTAGTAGTTACAGGATCTATTGCATCCTTTGCTTTAAAGAAACCATATTCATCAAGTTCAATATCTAAGATTTCTGATAATTTGTCGTTGCCACTAGAAGGAATCATTGCAGGGCATAAAACTACTAAATCCGCTCTTAATATCTGTTTATCGAGAGTAGAAAAATCGCCATATCCTATGAGCAATTCTCCAGTCTGATGATCTTCCATTATCTCTCCTGGCAAAGATTTAAGGTATTTTATGTCATATGTCTCTTCTGCTTTAGTAATATATTCTTCAAATCCCTTGCCAAATGTCCGAAGATCATTGTAAAGAATATATGCATCTATATGTGGATCGTGTTCACGTGCAATTATAGCCTGTTTGGTTGCGTAAGTACAACAGATTTTAGAGCAGTATGGGCGAGCATTTGCATGAACACAATCCCGTGATCCAACACATGCAATAAAGGCGATAGTTTTTGGCTCTTTTCCATTTGATGGGCAAAGTACATGACCTCCAGTAGGTCCTGACGCACTAAGGAGACGTTCAAATTCTAAAGAGCTTAAAACGTTCTTGTACTGCTGATAACCATACCGATTAAAATGAGATGGATCAAGAAGTTCGAAACCAGTAGCTACAATGATAGCTGCAACATCAATAATCGTTTCAATAGGCTCTTGGGTAAAATCAACAGCTCCAGCAGGACACATGTTTCTGCAGGTTTCACATATTCCATAAGTGAAGTTAAGACAATGGCTTTCATCAATCGTATATATAAGAGGAACGGCTTGAGGAAAAGGAACATAAGTAGCTGCTCGTTTATCCAATCCAACATTGAATTCATTTATACTTTTTACCGGACAGTTCATTGCACATATTCCACAACCAGTGCATTTCTCCTCATCAATATATCGTGGTTTTCTCAAGATTTTAGCTTTAAAATGACCTTGGTCAGTCCTTTGAACGTCTAATACTTCACTGTAAGTCCAAAGTCTGATATTTGGATGTCGAGAACATTCTACCATCTTTGGGCTTAAAATACACATAGAACAATCATTCGTCGGAAAGGTCTTATCCAATTGGGCCATCTTTCCACCAATACTTGGTTCTTTTTCTACTAAATACACATTGACGCCCTGTGAAGCCAGATCTAATGCTGCCTGTATGCCTGCTACTCCTCCTCCAATGATCAGAACCTGTTGTATAGCATCTGTAGCCATATAAATCCCCAATATTGAACGTTTTCTTTCCTATCCACAATACTGCTTTTACCTTAAAGATTTTTTGAATAAAACATAAATCTTCATCATTAGAACGAATTAAACAATAAGAAGGGAAGGGAAATGCCTTTATTGTAAAATGTTGATTAGTAATTTTCTTATTCTCGTTAGAAACGAAATTAATTAATTAATTCACAGTAGAGCGTTTTTCTACTCCATCTAAACTAATACAGTGAGTTAATAAACATCGGAAGAAATATATCTTGTGTAGATGAGAATTATATTAAACTGCTGAATGAGCTTATTTACGAACAGGGATGTTTATAATCACCAGAAATTTACGTAAAGTCAGTAAAAAATCTAAATAACAACAAATGTTAATAGAATGGGTTGTCTAATGTCAACAGAAGAAAATGTTGTTGTAATAGAGTTACCATATACAGAAAGTGTAGCTTGCTATCTCGAAAAAAAGGGAAAGTACTTATGGTCTTTTACATTTGTTAAAGACGGAGCAACGGTATTATTTAAAGGAAATATTCTCAACCCTGATCAAGATAAACTTATTGAATCAATTACAGAGAATATGGCGGATTATTTCTCGTCATATGGGATCTCAGGATTGAAAGCTGCAGTTAGTAAAATTTTAGATGTCATTGAAAATCCAGACAATTACACATGGCAGAACAGAGATGACATTGATATTCTTAATAAGATACCTAAAGACGCAGCAGAAATTACAGAAGAAAAAGAAACTCCTCTTACGGATATCAGTGTAACTGAAGAAACAAAAGAGACTCTTGTTGAAGTTGAAGAAATTGAAGAAACAGAAGAGCAGCTTTCAGAAACAATTGCAACACCCATAAGTAAAATCTCAGAAGAAAAGCCCGAACAGTTAATAAAAGAGATAGTAGTAGAGGGAGGAAAAACAACTCTTCAAATTCATGCGAGAAATCCAAATG
>JAEORY010000229.1 GCA_016840645.1 Candidatus Borrarchaeota archaeon
CCAGTAGAGCGCTTGTGCGTCTCAGAGGTTCAGATGGAAGGCTCTTGAACGCACAGTGGTGGAATTCGGCAACCAATGAGGGCGCCTACAAAATGAGTCATGACTATGGACGGCTTGCTGTCGGCGGATACATGAACAACGGAGTAGACAACGACATGAAGTTTCAGTCTCTCGTCCCCCCACTGACACACATCCAGCTCGAAATGCCGGCCGATGGGGCCGCTCTCACTGAGCCCCCCACATTCAAATGGAATCCGGACGGTGGGGAGATAAATGCGTATTCGATCGAGATCGCTTTTAAACCGAGTGGCCCATGGCGTTCGACCCAGGGGAATCTCGGCATCACGATCTGGGACAACAGCTGGACATGCCCGACCAATGTGTGGAACAGGCTTCCCACCGGTGTAACGACGTACTGGCGAGTTGTGGGCAGAGATACGACCGTCACTACTCCTACATACATCACAAGTTGTGAGACCTGGACATTCATTAAGAACTGAATAAAAGAAGACACTCAAAAAAACCGCCCTTCTGAAATCAGAGGGGTGGTTTTTTATTTATGGATCCCCGGATCATCAGAAGCTCTTTTTTCCAAAGATTTAGGGATAAAAAAGCTAGCGGGGGACCGTCCGAATACGGATACTGTTTGCCCAAAGGTGAACAAAGAGTTTCTTCGATGATGGAGAGCAATCCCTAAAGACGTGTTGGTATATTATTTGCAGTTGCATATAACCAAACAATAATTCTCGTATTAAGGAAAATAAAATGAGCCGATCCATAAACAGACGGGATTTCATCAAACAATCGACTATGGGTTTTGTAGGCGGAAAAGTATTTAGCAGGAGAGGGTTTTCTAGATCGATCGGCAGACAAAACGATGCCCCTGAGAACATGCCACACATCAAGGAATACCGTACCCTTGGACGAACAGGATTCAAGGTCTCGGACATCGGCGCGGGCGACTTCGACGACCCGGGCCCTTTCAGGGCGCTCCTGGATGCGGGAGTGAACTACATCGACACCTCCGAGACATATGGCCAGCACGGGCGGAAGATCGGAGAGGCCATAAAAGGACGAGACAGAAGCTCTCTCTTCATAACCTCCAAACTCATGGCCGATACATCGAGCCGGAGAATACGGACCATCGGAATCGATAAGGAAGGCTTCATTACGCGTGCGCATCGAGTAATGGAAACGATGCAGCTCGATTACCTGGATTGTCTGATGTTATCCAGTCCAGAAACAGTCGAGATGCTAAAAACTCCGGGATTTCATGAAGCGAGCGAACAACTTAAAAGAGAAGGAAAGATCCGGTTTGTGGGTGTCTCCAATCATGGGTCCCAGTGGTGGATGAAAAAACCCAAGGAATCCATGGGCAAGGTCCTTATGGCTGCCGCGAATGACGGGCGTTTCGACGTGATGCTCCTGGCTTATAATTTCCTCAAAGAGGATGGAAGCGAGCGGGTGCTCGAATTCTGCGGCCAGAAAAACATAGGGACCACCTTGATGAAGACCAATCCCATCCGTCATTACAATACCATGAAGCAGTGGATCGAAAGGAACCGAAGCTCCAAAGGCAAGGAACTGAGTGGAGAAGAAAAAGAGAATGTGGATCGCATGGAAAAGAAGGTGGAGAGAGCTCAGGATTTTATCACCAAGTACAATCTAAAAAGCGAGAAAGAGATCAGAGATGCGGCCATCAGGTTCGTTTTGAGCAATCCGAAAGTTCACACTGTGTGCACAACGGTGTTGAATTACGATGACACGCGAGAATTTCTAGCGCTTTCGGGTGGTCGGCTCGACACCAAAGATAAAGAACTGTTATCAGCGTATTCCCGGGAATGCGGCACACTCTACTGCCGGCATGCGTGCGGTCTCTGCGAACCCCACTGTCCACACGAAGTGCCCGTCAACACCATCATGCGGTATGACCATTACTTCGTTTCTCAAGGCCGAGAAAAACTTGCCATGACCAAATATGCAGCACTCAAATCGCATAACGCCGATAAATGCCGAAGTTGTCCGGGATACTGCGAATCCGTCTGTCCCTATGATGTGCCTGTGCGAGCCCTTCTATCGACTGCCCATGACACACTCACTTTGGTTTAGTTAAATCAGGAAGCCACGGAGGCTTTCGCTCATTGCGTGTTTTTTTTGAATATCTGACCCTAATCACATAATATTACCAATCGAAATTTGGACAGAATCAATGATATCGCGCCCAATGAATGAGATGAGTATCGATCCATTTTGATTTTTCAGTATAAAGAGATTAGAGTATTATCATCGACAAAACTCAGGAGGCAAACGATGCCTGTTATTCATGTTAATGTCTGGGAAGGATTTGGACAGGACAAAGCAAAAACAACAATCCGAAATATCACTCAAGTCTTTGTGGACTTAGGGATCCCCACGCAGGCAGTCGAAGTGATCATCCATGAAATCCAGAAATCCCACTGGGGAATCGGAGGCGAACCAGCCTCGGAAAAGTTCAAAGATATGTCCGTTTAATCGTTCATATCTCCTTCGGCTTTAGCTCCATATCGAACGGCATCCACATCCCTATCATTTTCCGGCAAGACATGCCCCCAATTCCATCACATGCTGAGAACCTCGTTCAAATCTTATCCTGAAGTCTTTTCCCCTTCCCTCTATCATTTGAAAATTTCTTCTTTTGCCCCTTCGACACTCAGTTGATGTGCACAATGTTTATTCTGTTCGAGCATTAACATAACTATTGATAAATGATATAAGTATTTTCTATAGGAATTAGAAAATCCCAAAAAGAAGATATCTGCCTATTTCTTGTAGATAAAGATAGGGAGCGCAGGCTAATGCGGAAAAATATGGATGACTCAAGCATATCCAGGTGAGAATACATTCTTTCTCGATGTAAACAGGCAAAGATAAGGGTAAACCATTAAGGGAAGTAAAAAATGAAGATACCGCGAGAGATTATTTTAATGATTCTGGTGTTTTTTTCCGCTTGTTCCATGGACAAAAATGCCCCCACCATCAGATTTCCCTATTGTAATATTTCATACCCTCTCGCACCAAATACAAGCTATACTAACTTACTCCTCAATGCTTCATAGGGTGTTTTGCCCTTAAACGCTCCATGCGGACGATCAAGGTTATAAAACCGTTCCCATTCCGCTAATTTTTTATTTAAATCTACATCATCCGTATAAGTCAACAGTTGATAAAATTCTTCCTGATCTGTTCGGTGAGACCTTTCGACTTTTCCATTGAGCTGTGGAGATCGATGTTTAATGTAGACATGTTTTATGCCTTTATCTTCAACATGCCAGTGAAACTGCGCTTGAAACTCATGGCCTCGATCAGTTCTTATGGTATGGATTCGGAATGGAAACTTATCGATCACATAATCAATAAATTTAATGGCATTCTTTTGAGTGCCCTGATTTGAGTAGCATCATCAATGGCTGTATATTGAAAACGCCTGACTCTGTAGCCATCAAAATTCCTCAGAGAGACAAACTTCACATCAACCTGGATGTGATGGCCTGGAACCTCTTTGGCATAACGTCGAGTGTGAATGGCCCTGCGTGGTGAACTCTTCGGAAGGCGTCTCATTCCGTTTCGAACGAGGGTGCGGTAAACACTGGACACGGAGGTTTTTATTCCATGATAGCGTTCCAGGTACCATGTGATTCTCTCAGGCCCAAGTTTATATGTCTGTCTCAATTCAAGGATCTGATCAACAACTTCCTGTTTCAAACTTCTTGGGTGGTTATGCGCAATGGGTTTTTTCCTGGCTAAACCTGCCTTTCCCTCTTTTTCGAAGGCTCTTTTCCATCCATAAAAAGTTGACTTTGGTACATTGAAAGCACGATAAGCCTTGGCATCCGTACGATTACCTTTGGCGAATTGAAGAACTGACCATTTGAATTGGACTAAGAATGCCTCTCTAACTTCTTTTTGCATCTTTCAGACCTCCTTTTTATACCTTAAAAAATAGCATAAAGTGTCCAAGAGGGTCTGAAATACCTACAATATTTTATGAGAAAACGGATTGTATTGGGTGACAAAAACTTTTTTTGCCTTGGTTTGTATATCAGATACATCCTGAAAACTGAGATATCCTAATCCTAATAACATTCCCTCACACTGATTTCTAGGTAAATGTTTCTTTAGTTTCTTGAAACCCAGATATTCTGCATATTGGGAGCTGTCTCTATTCAAACAATCAACAAGGAGCCTTATCACAAATTTTTCCCACGTTACATGAACTTTTAGAACAAAGGCTTCAAAGATTTCGCTTTTTTCTGCTTTGTGGAGTTTCATCTCATCCTCAAAATATACTTTCTGTAAAAATTGATAATAACTGTCCATTCGTAATGCAAAAATACCGAAAGTGTTTTCCATTTGAGTTTTTCTCATTTTGACCCCAAAGTTAATCTAGTTGAATAATAGCTGTACTAAATGGATTTTTCAAACAGGCGTTATTTGATTACATAATACTTTGTTGGTATTTCGAATTAGAGAGAAAATATTTACATACTTTATGCCATGGGGGGAGACGGGGTATTGTATTGTGCTAACAATGTTAGAAATAACTTATCATTGAGTATTCAACCCAGCCAGCCTCTCCCTCGGAATCTCAGCCTTCGGGAAACCAGGGCTTCAGGGTCTCTGGCTTCTTAACTATCTTGAAATATATAATCCTGCTAATAAGCCTACAACTAAAGCAACCAATGGTAACCTTTCAAAATCAGAGTAAATATACATCCCACCAACTATAAAGATAATATTCCAGACAATAATTATCCATTCCTTTGTCTTTAGATAAAACATTGCTTTCTTGACTCTTGGTATCATGAGGTTTCTAAAAAACCACACAATTCCCATTACTCCAAGTCCAAATAAGAATGAGCCAATAATGCTCCTAGTTATACTCATGTTATTTATCAGTGACTTTAATAATTTCTTTCATATCTGTCTCAAGCACTTCAGAATCCTTCTTTATTTTCTCCCAAATCTTCAAAGCCTAATCCCACTTTTCATCTTATCCCTCCATTTCACTTAATATTGTCAAGGCAACAATTTGCCATTTTTTAATCTCCCCGTTTAATATCAACGTGATTTATTTTCCCACTCTTTTCTTTAAAAACGAATCTCATGGGACCTTTCTCGCTTCCCGTTATCGATTCATGAATTACTACTGATTTGAGAGATTTTATTTTTGAGAAATATTCATTTGCTTTAGCTGTCACCTCTTCTAAAGTATCATAAGATTCACTATCATCGACTTGGAGAGCTGAAATATAAAATTTTTCTTTCATCCTTCTCACCTCCTCCTTTTAAAAAAATTATCTTCAATAATCCCCAGATTCAAGAAAGAACGCAAGCACGATTTAAGGCTTCATTGGAGATATGTTTGAAGTTGAAGAAGTTTCTTGAAAAAGATAGCAGTAGCAAATTTAAGTCTTAAATTCAATTTTTTTATTATGTTCACTTGAAAGGTTTTTGTATTGATTTAAAAAGTGTTCAATAATTTCATCTATTGTAATATCAGAGATATCATAGTCCTGAATACCTGTCCTTAATAACCCTTCGACTCTTAATCTCCTACTACTTGCCCACTCAGTATAATGAATTACTGGACGAGGAAATGCAAGGCCTGGATATAACATCACTTCTATCGAATAATCAAGCTCTTCCTCACTCTCGAACTGTACAATAATTGATGCAAAATCTCTTCTTTCGGTATATACCTCTACTTCTCTTCCGTGTTTTTTTAATTCAGACTTAAGCTCCTCAAAAGCGGGATTTACAATCGTTGAATAAAATTCCTCAACTCTCAATTTTTCTTGACTACGCCTTTTTTCTTTCTCCCCTGTTTCTTCTTTTTGTTCTTCAAAAAAGCTAGCTAATTTTTTTTGCCAATCTTTCATTCATTCCCTCCTTGCTGGATTCATATTATCCCCCAACGGTGACTCTTTGACTTATATCACAAAGAATAAGGTGATTCAATAAGAGGGTATAGACTTCTCCCCTCTCACCCTGCTGGTGACATTTTGGTGACATAAATTGATTAAAGATGCCTAATTTTGACTAATGGTGAGTAAAGGCATAAAGGCCTAAAACGTAAAAATTGACAGAGGAAAACAGGAGTAACAGATGGTGGAGCTGATGGGATTTGAACCCACGACCTCTTGACTGCCAGTCAAGCGTTCTCCCAACTGAACTACAGCCCCACCTGGGGAGTAACATATTACAGGAAGACAGCTTTTCAGTCAACCTGTTCTGTGGAGCAGACCGTTTGGGAAGACGGCTAGGTCAGATCGCAGAGTTGATCCTTCCTTGTGCTGTTTTCCGGTCCGTCTAGGAAACGAGCCCTTCATCGGGCTTTTTGAACGCTGGCGCTACATGGGTCAATTCGGGGAACTGCCCTACGATCTATGGGTTGAGATAGGGGGTATTTGTGAATAAATGTGGCTCGATTTCTGTATAAA
>JAEORY010000230.1 GCA_016840645.1 Candidatus Borrarchaeota archaeon
TGTAAACCCAGATGAACAAAAAGCAATGAGTCAAACAAATGATATGATACTTTATGGAGGCAAAACATTTTACGAAGTTAACGATGATGTTGATGATGATCTAAATACATTTGTCACACAAATTCCATCAGCAGCATCAAAAGATTACGGTGAACCCTTTTACGATGTTTTTAAGAAGGCGAATTTTGATTTCTTTAATGTTGACCCAGGACTTTTCAGCCCAGCGGCCGTTGTTTTATCAAGTCTTAGAACAGGCAAATCAGTTAGTGCAGGTAAAATTAATACAACAGTATTACAGAAATCTCTTGATATGAAAAGATTGTAACTAATATGAAGAAGGCTTTGGAGATTTCATCTCTTACTTTTTCTTATTTCAGGTCTTTAGTTTTTTGCTAATTCACTTATTTTATCTTCCCAATAAGTAGTAATTTTATCTACCTGTTGCTCACAAGTGCCTGCATAATCCCCAATTGTTTCAAGTAGATCCTCTGGTAAAAGATCACTCAATGGTTTGTTTTCCTGTTGTGCTTGTAATGTCAATTCACGTACTTTATCATACGCATTTGGATCTCCCTGCAACGCAAATTGGATATAGGCCGGTTCTGCTAAATAAAATGCCCGATTAAGTTTTAAGTTCTCTTTCATTCGATCTCTATCAACTTTCAGATTTTTTATGACACGATTTAAACGATTGACTGAGTGAACAAATGCATTTAGAATTTCAGGGAGTATATAACGCATAGATGCAGAATCTCTTAGATCTCTTTGATGTTCAGATTCCATATTCAAAAAGGCAGTAATAATATGGGGCATGACAGCTCTATATTGAGAAACTATATTTTCAAGATTGATAGGATTTCTTTTTTGAGGCATAGTTGAGGATCCTACTTGCTTTTTCTCAAAACTTTCTATGACTTCTCCTATTTCACTTCGCTGGAGATGGCGTAAATCATTTGCCAAATCCGCAATGGTTCCAAAAGCGATTATAACTTGGCATAAATAATTCGTAAGTTCTTCAGGAGGTACAACTTGTGTGGTGATTGGCGATGCATTTAAACTCAATTCTTTCATAAAAATAGACTCTAGTTCATCAGGATCATGAATTAAGCTTAAAGAGGCTTTACTACCAACAGCACCACTTAATTTCCCTTTTAAGCCATCACTTGCATTCTTTATACGAATAATTGCATGCCCTATGCGATCTATAAATACTGCAATTTCCTTTCCGAAAGTTGTTGGCTCGGCATGCTGTCCATGAGTACGTCCAATTTGGAGGGTATTCTTTTCGTCCTTTGCAAGTCTGATTAGTTCAAGTTCTAATTCTATTAACTTAGGAAGAACAACATTTTTTGTAGCATCCTTAATGAGTAATGCCTGTGCTGTGTTTACAACATCATAAGACGTCAGACCGAGATGAACATAGGGTTTCGCAGGATTTGATATCTTGTCTCTCAAAACTTCAACAAGTGCTCTAACATCATGTTTTAGAATTGCTTCTTTTTGCTTTACCTCAAGGGCGGTGACAGTTTGAGCAATTATCTCATCAGCGATTTCTTCTGGACAAACTCCAATCTTCTTTAGAGCGCGTATATACGCTTTTTCAACCATTAATTTGTATTCTAAAAACCCTTCTTCTGAGAAAAAAGGAATTAGTTCTTGGACAAGATATCTTTGATCCGTTGGGTGAATCATAGTATCACATCTAACTTTAGTTTGATTTGTTCGACGTCTCAGCTTTCAAATGTTCTCTCTATTGAAGACAAGACTAATTCGCTATTTAAAGACTAATCATTTATTATTATTCAATATAGTCCACGACAGTTGACATCGCAAAGAATGCTTGTTCTTTAAGTAAAATAGGAAATAACAGTTTATAACAAATTTTTTTTGATTTTTTCTTATCTTATACTAGATATTGATGAATCATAATTCTATCGTCATTATATTTGTTTTTTATTGACATAACGGCTGTTTTTTTGTCTTTATTGTTGACATTTGCCTTTTTTTGAGTTAAGAGTTGTGGATAATCTTTTCACAAGTCTTATATAGTTAGAATTACTTATTATTATTGATTTTGAAATAATCAAAAACCTAAATCATTAAATAATCGAACCCACCATAGTAAGAAATATCTCATCTATTGGAAAAATGTGTATCGATTGTGTGATAAAAATGAAACTTCCATGCAAAAATGTGCCAGAGGAGTTTTGTCTAAACAATATTTGTGAAGAATGCAGTAAACTATTGCAAACTATAGAAGAAATTCCAATTGCTGTCCCGCGAGTAGCAGTCGTTTAGCAGTTCTTAAACTAAAGTACATGGGGATAAAGGGTGGCATCCCTAAAGAGGGGACGCCATACTTTTTTCTTTTTGATCGCTTTTTTTGTGTAAGAAAACATTAGCTAGTTTATCATATTATTGTTTTTTTAGAATTAGTTCATCTCCTGTTTTCTTCAATTGACCCCAGGCGTGATCTATGTCTGAAATATTCGATTCATCTGTTAAGAGAGCAAAAAACTTTAGGAACTGCCCGACTAATGGATGGGCTATAAGGGTAAGAGTTTCATTCGTAATATTCACTTTTGCAATCATAGCTGACGAAACTTCTGTTGGCGTTCCTAAAATATCTTTTACAATCAATGTGTCTCCATTTTGAAGTGCGTATACCACATCTTTTGCAATTTGTTGTGATTCTCCATCTTTATTTAGTAATACTGAAAGTTCACACATAATATTCACCTCTTTTTTAATTTCTTGCAATGAATTTATTAAAGTATTTTAAGTTATTATTTGAAAGAAGAAAAAGCAGACATCAGTTCAAGTTACGCTGAAAAACCTCACATGATATATATCCTGAAGATCATTTGAAGATTAAAAGTGAGAAATATGGCATTTAAATACGTCACAAAAGCCGATGGATCAAAACAAGATTTTGACAGAGAGAAAATTGTCAAAACATGCATACGAGTAAGTGGAGGAGAGGTTGATCTAAAAACGGCAGAAGAAATTGCTAGTGAGATTGAAAATAGAAGTTATGATGGTATATCAACTAAAAAAATTCTCGAAATGTTGTTTAATGAGTATTTAAAGCCATATGAAACAATCATACCGTTTAGAAACAATTTGCGTAAGTCAATCTCTCTTCTCCGTTCAAAACCCGATTTTGAGATCTATATCCAGTCGTTATTGGAGCAGTTGGATTATTCAATCACTCCTAATTGTATTTGTCGAGGAAAATGTGTGGAACATGAAATTGATGCTATTGCACGAAAAGGTACAGAAACAATACTTGTGGAAATCAAGCATCATAGAAATCATCATACCCCTACCGACCTGGATGTTTGCAGAAATACTCGTGCTGTATTAGAAGATGTAATTGAAGGCTATCAAGATGGTAAGAATTCGCACCCCATAACATCCGCCATGATTGTTGGCAATACAAAGTTCACGCGACACGCTGAAAGATATTGCAATTGTAGGGGAATTGAACTGCTTGCGTGGTACGATTTGGAATCGATAATCGAAGAGAGAAAATTTTATCCGATTACCTTGCTTAAAGGGATTTCTAGAAAAGCTAATCACAGATTAATCGAAGAAAACATAATCACATTACAACAATTAGTTGAATCTGATAGTAAGCAACTTGCAAAAACGCTTGATCTTGAGTTAGAGATCGTCGAAGATTGGAGTTTAAGGTCAAAGAAAATCCTTTCTGGCTAGAAGTATGCCTCAATTTGAATGAACTAACTATTTTTCTTTAGGTGATAGGATAAAATGAGTGAAGATGAACATATAATTGAAGTTGCAAAAGCTAGAGTTGTCATAAAGAACGGGAAAGTGATAGTTGGAAAACCGTTAGTGACTCATTGTCCCTTACGACATGAATTTTATGGTGGAGCAAAAGAGACTCCAGAAAGCATTCGTAAAAGCGTTGAAATGAAAATAGAGGTGTTTGGTTTTTTTACAAAAAATAGAGTGCTAGAATATGAGGGGAGAGATGTGCCATTTGGAGCATCAGAGATGCTGAGGGATGCGATGCACGAGGGGTTGATAGATATTACGGTATGTGCGTGTGATGGTGCGGGAACCGTATTAGTGAAGTCACCAGAACTAGTTCAGGGGATTGGTGCTCGAATGACAGGATTGGTAAAGACCTCACCGATTTCAGAGACAATAAATCAACTGGAAAATAAAGGTGGAATTGTATTAGATCCAAAGACAGCGGCAATAGACCAATTGGAGGGTGTTAAAAGGGCATTCTCATTAGCTAATAAAGTTGCAGTAACTCTTGCTGGAATTGACGCTGAAAGCATTCCTTTACTTAAGAAATATGAAAAACAAGCCAATGGTGAACTAACAATCCTAGCAATTCACACGACAGGTATTTCTCCCCAACAGGCATCAATGTTAGCAGATGGATGTGATCTCGTCTGGGGATGCGCTTCTAAGGCAATTCGAGAGATCATTGGACCAAAGGCAGTACTTCAAATTGGGCTAGGTATTCCAGTTTTTGCGTTAACTGAGCAAGGAAAAAAGATCATTGCCATACGAATGGTAAGAATGGATACACAATTGTTGGTGACACGAGCACGGTTGCCAAAACTAGTTGAACACAAACAGCCAGATCCTTTATTATAATTAAAAGTATCGTTCAAAGTTATTTTGTTTCTTTTATTAACCTCTTTCTCAATTATTAGGATAATCTTCCCTTGATATTGACTTATTTCCCCTTTTTCTGAGTCTCTTTCCAATGTTTGAACAACATAATAATGAAATCGCCAACGTTTTGTTTATACCGAGTAGCTTCTGCCTTTAATTCTAAGGTTTTGTTTCTTTTACAAGTTCCAATAATTTTTGCAAAATCATTTCGTCAGATAGAATGCCATCTGGTGGAGTGAGAATATTTCTCATATAGAGAGGAACAGAATCCATACGATAGGCGGTACCACTAACTTCAATACCAGATAGTGCTACTGGAATGACTATTTTTGAGATTCGTGTTGTAGGGGTCATTTGGCGATCCATTGTGATGAGAGGAATTTCTTTCAGATATGATGTTAATGAATATGGCAACGTGGAAACAGGATCAGAAGCAATGCAGAACATTGCGTCAATTTCCTTCTTCTGTAGTAGTTCTACAGTTGTTGTTTCGCCAGGATTAAACATGGGATGTTCTTTACGGAAATCTACACCATAAGGGAATCCAGTTAACCAGCTACAAACATGGTTGAAACCAATCATATTGTAGTGGCCAATCATGGGAATAGCAACGACTTTCGCAAATTGGTTGAGTTCAGCAACAAATGAAAGAAGACTAGAGATATTATGATACGTTCCTGCACTCATCAATAAGCCTAATCCAAAAAATATTGCACAAAAATTCGCCTCTTTAATTAGTTCAAGCAGTCTGTCTACTTCTTTTAAAGGGATATTTGCTACGGTGTCTATATTTGGACGATATCCGTTCAAAAGAGAACGCATAACGCTAATTATTTCGAAATCGCGATTAGGTTCAACTTCAAGAAAACGATCAGCAATGTTAGCAGTTCGTGTCTTACGGATATCTATAACAACAACGGTTCGCTCATCTTTTCCGGCTTGTCTGAAAATACCACGCGGTACTGTACTATACCGTGACATATGTCTTGGATGTGATTCTATAGGATTAGCACCCCAATATAAGATCACATCAGCCCTATTCATGACTTCACCAAGAGTTGCAGTACTCCACGAGCACTCTAGGAGAGCTGAAAGTGTTACGCCATGGCAGAATGAAGACGTGCTATCTACGATCCCCTTTAATTCTTTGGCAAGTTGAATGCCAAGCCTTTGTGCTTCGCAAGTTGTAGCGCTCCAGCCGTAGAGGAGAGGGGATTCTGCATTAATCAATATTTCTGCTGTTTTCAAAAGCGCAGAGTCTAAATCGATTTCTTTAGTGGCTTTATCAGTCATTATTGTTGGTTTAAGTATTCTATTAGCGGCGATATCAAGGAATTTCGCGTTGCCTTTAGAACACGCATTATAATTTGTTACAACTGTATTTTCCTTGAGCTTCACTTTGATATCGTCGCAGAGAACTCCACAGCCTGGACATATTACATCAGAGATCTCTTTTGGCATGCTATCAACTCATTGAAGTATTTCAATTGCTTTCGTTGGGCATAAAATTTCGCAAACCCTACACGATGTTCGAGGTGGTTCGTATCTGCGGCACTTTTCAAGTTTACAAATTTTTGCTACTCCTTTTTCCACTATGAATATGAGATCGGAATTTGTTTCGTCTTTGACTCCTTTGCCCCCAGAAGTTTCTGGCGCGACCGCTGCATTCGCTGGGCAGCAGACAACACAATTGCCACATCCAATGCACTTTTCTTCCTCTAAAATGATTCCGGTTTCTTTCGCTTGTTCAAGTGGAGCAACCAGTTCTTTGAGTTTTTCCGCCTTTTCTGCATATTGTTGTT
>JAEORY010000231.1 GCA_016840645.1 Candidatus Borrarchaeota archaeon
AAATTGTAGAGTTTCCAGCCATTATGCCCGATTCAGAAGAACCGCTATGGCCCGAATTTTGGAAAAAAGAAGAACTTTTATCGGTTAAAGCATCATTACCAGCTGGTAAATGGAATGCACAATGGCAACAAAACCCAACAGCCGAAGAAGGATCTATTATCAAAAGAGAATGGTGGAATCGTTGGGAAGATGAAGATATACCACCAGTTTCATATGTCATTATGTCGATGGACACGGCTTACTCCAAAAAAGAAACCGCTGACTATTCGGCTATTACTACCTGGGGAATATTTGAACCTCAAGAAGGTGATGCAGAACAAATTATATTAATGGATGCAAAAAAATTCCGTGTCGACTTTCCTGATCTAAAAAGAATAGCCATGGAAGAATATAAGTATTGGAATCCTGATTGTGTGCTTATTGAGGCCAAAGCAACAGGAACTCCTCTTGCACATGAGCTTAGAAGAATGGGAATTCCCATCTCTGAATATTCTCCTTCCAGGGGCCAAGACAAAATAGCCAGGATGAATTCGGTTGCACCTATTTTTGAATCAGGCATGGTGTGGGCCCCTGAACGCAATTTTGCTGATGAGGTCATTGAAGAGATGGCCAGCTTTCCTTATGGAGATCACGATGATTTATCGGACTCTGCTACAATGGCTCTCATGCGATTTAGGCAAGGCGGCTTTGTATCTTTATACGAAGATTACGAAGATGAGGTACAATTAGCTAGAAGAAACAGGACAAATTATTACTAATGGAAAAAGGAACCGTTATACATATTACTATTGTCAATGACAAACATGAACGACACGGTGACGAAGGCATGCCCGTTGATGAGATGGAAAACGGTTGTCCTGTAGCCACACAAAACATTGACGTAAATTTAGAAAACCGACAAAAAGCCATAGAAGATTATGGTTACGGGCCATTAAATCCCTATAAAGTGGATCCCGAGTTTTGGCAAGATAAAGCTGATTTATGGGGAACATCCATGGAAAGAACCAAAGGATCCAGGTGTCTAAACTGTGCAGCTTTCAATCAGACCACAAAAATACTAGAATGTATCTCAGAGGGAATAGGAACTGAAGGCTTTGACGATCCATATGATGTTATCGAAGCTGGTGATTTAGGTTATTGTCAGTTCTTAAAGTTCAAATGTGCAAGCAAAAGAACATGTGATGCTTGGGTAGGAGGCGGTCCCATTACAGATGAAAAAATGGAAATAGATTAATATGGCAGTTGAAAAGAGAGCAGGCACCGAGCAAGATCCAAACGTACAAAACCTTACAAAAGAAGTAACTGTACCAGTCGATAAATCAAGAGAAGAACAAATTGAAGAAGCGGCTCAAATCTTGGTTGATGAAGAAGAAATTTTAATTGATGATGAGATAGATCAAGTTGCTCCCGAGCCTGACTTTGATGCAAACCTGGTTGATTTTGTAAGCGATGATGCTTTAGAAAGTCTTTCAGGAGATTTATTACAATCCATACATTCAGATAAAGAATCTAGGGCAGACTGGGAAAGAACATACACTGACGGCCTTAAATATCTTGGCATGAAGTTTGACGAACAAAGATCTGAGCCTTTTGAAGGATCCAGCGGTGTTATACATCCGATTCTTGCAGAAGCTGTTACTCAGTTCCAGGCACAATCATACAAAGAAATGTTGCCAGCCCAGGGCCCAGTTAAAACACAAATTATTGGCCAAAGAACAGCTGAAGTAGAAAACCAGGCTGATAGAGTCAAAGAGTTCATGAATTTTTACATCATGAATATCATGAAAGAATATGATCCCGAATTAGATCAATTACTCTTTTATTTACCTTTAGCTGGTTCAGCTTTTAAAAAGATTTACTATGATTTTGTTTTAGGCCGTGCCGTTGCAAAATTTATACCACCTGAAGATTTAATTGTTCCTTACGAAGCAACAGATTTATTTTCAGCAGAAAGAATTACACATGTCATCAGCATGTCAACCAACGAAGTTAAAAAACAACAACTAAGTGGTTTCTATGCAAACATTGATATACCTGATAGCGGTTATTTAGAACAAACCGATGAGGTGGAAGATGAAATTGACAGCATTCAAGGAGTGCACCCATCTTACACAGAACACAGAAATAGAACGATCTATGAAGTTCATACTGTTTTAGATCTCGAGGGCTATGAAGATATAGGCGAGGATGGCGAGCCCACAGGATTAAAATTACCTTACATCGTAACCATAGATGAGCAATCTGAAAAAGTTTTAGCCATTCGTAGAAACTATAATCCTGATGATGCTCTTAAAAACAAGATTAATTATTTTGTGCAGTATAAGTTTTTACCTGGCTTAGGTTTTTATGGATTGGGCCTTTCACACATGATTGGAGGCCTATCAAAAGCATCAACATCAATATTAAGACAATTGATAGATGCTGGTACTTTAGCTAATTTACCAGCTGGTTTTAAAGCTAGAGGAATGCGAATTAGAGATGAAGCATCACCTTTACAACCTGGAGAATTTAGAGATATAGATACAACAGGTGGATCTTTAAGAGAAAATCTAATTCCATTACCTGTTAAAGAGCCAAGTCAAGTTTTATACAATTTACTTGGATTGCTGGTTGATTCAGGCAAAAGATTTGCTGCAATTGCAGACATGAACATAGGCGATGTAAACCAGGCCATGCCAGTAGGCACAACGGTTGCTCTTTTAGAAAGAGGCACCAAGGTAATGTCAGCAATACACAAAAGACTGCATTACTCACAAAGACTTGAGTTTGGCTTGTTGTCAAAAGTATTCCAGGAGTATTTACCTCCCGAGTATGTTTTTGAAACAGGAAAAGGGCCAACCACAATTAAAGGACAAGACTTTGATGACCGTGTCGATGTAATTCCTGTTTCTGATCCAAACATATTTTCACAATCACAAAGAATATCTATGGCCCAGGAACTATTACAAATGGTTCAATCAAATCCTGATATTCATGGTGCAAATGGTGTGTATGAAGCATACAGAAGAATGTATGCAGCTTTAGGCGTAGATAACATTGAATCTCTATTACAACCACCCATGGATCCAACACCACAACCTGTAGATGCTGGTTTAGAAAACTCAAATCTTATGTTGGGCCAACCTGCAACAGCTTTTGCACAACAAAATCATCAAGCACACATAGATGCTCATAGATCTCTGTTTTTAACAAAAGTTGTCCAAGACAATCCTGCAATTCAATCAATCATCATTGCTCATGTTATGCAGCATTTACAATTTTTAGCAGGCCAAATCGGTCAGCAACAAATACCTGAAGATGTACAAATGAGAATTACTGAAATACAACAGCAAATGAGCCAGGTTTCACAACAAGAAGCATTACAAATACAACAACAAGTTCAAATGATTGTTGAACAATTTACTTCACCTATTCTTGCTCAGTTAACAGCAGAGTTCTTGCAATCAATTGGCATGGGTGGTGGAGAAGATCCATTGGTTGCTATTCGTGAAAAAGAACTTGAACTAAGAGACAAAGAACTAGATATCGACCAACAACAATTTGAGCAAAAACAAGATCAAAGAATTCAAGAAAAACTTCTTGAAACTGAAATTCAAAAACAACGATTAAACACACAAAAAGATATAGCAGACGATAAATTAGATGTTGCAATGCAAAGATTACAGCAACAAGCGGATTTAAAACTGTTAGAATTAGAATCTAAACTCAGGAGATAACATGCCATTACACAAAGGTAAATCAAAAAAAACTATTTCTAAAAATATTAGAAAGTTAAAATCAGAAGGTAGACCACAAAAACAAGCTGTGGCTATTTCTTTAAAATCAGCAAAAAAAATGATGACTGGCGGTGCAGTTGCGGGTACAGTAAAGCCTTATCCTAAACCAAAAAAACCAAAAGTTGTAAAAGCTAGAGGCCAGGGGGCAGCTACAAGAGGAACCGATTTTAAAATAACTTATTAATGGAAATAGATTTAGCCGATGCTATTAAAAAAAGCATCGATCAAAGGAGAGATCAAATTAAAGACACTTTAATGTCGGGTGGCATTAAGGACATGGATCAGTATAAATACTTGCAAGGCGAGTTGACTGCTTTATACTATATCGAAAGTGAATTAAAAGATTATTTTGGGGAAAATAAATGAGTAAGTCAGTGAAAAAAGAAGAAGTCAAAAAAGAAGAAGTAGCTAAAATTGAAGATGCATACGTTGATGCAAGCAATAAAATTTTAGATCCTACATTATTAGATAAATCAATTTTGGAAAGAATGCCGCAACCTACTGGTTGGCGAATGTTGGTATTACCATATAAAGGCAAAGGTGTAACCGAAGGCGGAATTGTTTTAACCAAAGAAACTGTTGATAAAGAAGCGTTAGCAACGGTTGTGGCTTATGTGGTTAAACAAGGACCTCTTTGTTATGATAATAAAGACAAGTACGGCAGTGCTTGGTGTCAAGAAAAACAATGGGTTTTGATTGGACGTTATGCTGGAGCAAGGTTTAAATTAGATGGGGGCGAAGAAGTCAGAATCATAAATGATGACGATGTTATCGCTACAATACTAGATCCCGATGATATAGTGAGTTTATAATTATGGATAATATGGAAGCAACACAAAATCAAGAAGTTAATGTCGATGACGATATTGATGTTCAAATAGAAGATCAGACTGAAGAAAAGCAAGCTACCTCATCAGAGGATGAGCTTGAAAATTATACTAAGTCTGTCTCGAAGCGTGTAAACAAATTAAATGATAGAATAAAGCAAGAAGCTGAAAGAGCAGCATATCTTGAAGCACAGCTGTTAAAGAAAGAGCAAGAAAACCAAGCTCTTAAAACTCAGACAGTTGAGCTTAATACAAATTTGTTTGCAAAAGAAGAAGAATCACTAGCAAGCAAAGAAAGAGAAGCTGATCAGCTTTACAGGAGAGCAGTAGAAGCTAATGATGCAGAACTTCTTTCCAAAGCTGATACTTTAAAAAGTGATATTGCTATTCAGAAAGAAAAAATTCGTTTAGCAAAACAGCGACAAGAACAACAAAATGTGCAGCGAGTTCAACAACCACAAGAACAACCTGTGCAATATCAACAACCACAACAAGAGGTGGTTGAGCCTACACAAGAGGCTTTAGGTTGGTATGAAAATAACAAGTGGTACGGAGATTCGTCTGATCCACAAAATGCACAAGCAACTCAGTTTGCTTACTTTACGCATTTTAATTTGGTTAATGAAGGCTTTGAGCCCGATTCAGACGATTACTACAACGAATTAAACCAAAGGGTTTATAAGGTTTATCCCCATCTACAAGGTGAGGAGCCAGTCGAGAAAAATGAGGGCAGGCCCGCTGTGCAAAGAGTCGCCTCTACTTCCGTTGGAAGTCGACAGCAAACACAAGGTAGAAAAAACGGTGTGACTTTTAGTAAATCAGAGATTGAAAGGCTAAAAGGCCTTAAACCTTACAATATGAGTGAGGATCAGTGGCTTAAAAGAGTTGCTAAAGAAAAATTAAAGGCACAACAAAAAGGAGCATAAAATGTCAGAAGGAACTAAAAACACATCAAGAGCAAGTCGTGAAGCCGAGATGCACGATAAAAACACTCGAAGAAAACCATGGAGACCAGTAAGAAAACTTGAAACTCCTCCACCTCCAGCAGGATATGAATATCGCTGGATTAGGGAGAGTATATTGGGCCAAGAAGATAGAAACAATGTTAGCTATAGGCTAAGAGAAGGTTGGGAGCTCGTAAGAGCGGAAGAATTACCAGCCGAGTTTTCACTTCCAGCCCTGGAATCAGGTCGACACACTGGAGTCGTTTATAACGAAGGACTTTTATTGGCAAAAATACCAATTGAAACTGCCCAGGAAAGAAGAACTTACTATGAGGGTAAAACCCAAGAAAGATCTGAGGCCCTGGATAACACTATCTATAAAGATAGTGAAAAAGACAGAAGATATGTTAAGTATGATTCCAAAAGAGAGTCTAGTGTTAAATTCGGCAAATCCTAATTAGTAAACAAAACTTTTAACGGAGTAAAAAATGGCGAATAAAGACGCAGCATTCGGGCTAAAACCAGTCCGCATGATGGGTGGATCTCCATATAGTGGCGGACAATCTCGTTATAGAATTGCTAACAATCAAAGTGGTGCTATCTTCCAAGGTGATTTGTGTAAACAACTCACTGGTGGTGTGGTAGGACGACATGCTGCAGCAGATACAGCTGCAATTGTTGGTGTATTCAACGGATGCCAATATACTGATCCAACCTCAGGCGAGCAGGTATTTAGTAATTATTATCCAGGTAGCATCGCTGCCGATGACATTATTGCTTTTGTCATTGACGACAGAAATGTTGTCTTTTCAGTACAAGCTGATGCAGCTTTTCCAATTGCAGACTTGTTTGGAAACTTTGACATTGTTGATAATGCAACAACTGGCGATACTAAAAGTGGAACTTCAAACCT
>JAEORY010000232.1 GCA_016840645.1 Candidatus Borrarchaeota archaeon
CTCCTGAATTCACAGGTATGGTTAGAGATGCAGCACAACAAATAACTAGCAAATTATCAGATAAGAAAACTCAAACTGTATTTGATAAATTAGATGATGTAATAGGTAAAGGTGATGGTGGTCAGCTTCGTGATTTCTTAAAGAAGATGGCTATTGAACATTCAGCCGGAGGAACTGAACAGGCTAAGATGATTATGGGACAGGAAAGAACAGTAGAATTTTTGGATGAAATTGCTGATGATCTTCAAACATTGGAAGATAATGGTGTAAGTACAAATATTTTTACTGGTAATTTAGAAGCAATGGCAAAGAAAGTAGGTGCAGTAGCAAATGCTGATATGAGAGCAGTAGCCACTAAAATAATGAAAGCCAGACAACAGTATAGACGATCAATGACAGGTGTGGCATTTAGTCCTGGTGAAAATCTTGAATATGATGCCATATTCCCAAGTATTGATAAAACAGCTAATTTTAACACAGCTACTATTACAGCTCTAAAAGAGGCATTTAGAGGAGATGTGGATTTCTTCTATTCATTTGCTATGGGGCAGGATGCTTATGATGAAATATTTAAAAATGCTAGTCAGGGTGGTGGAACATCCCAAACTGCCGAACCAACTCAGGCAGATCTTGATTATCTTACTTCTTTAAATCTTGGAATATAATGGCTAATTTAACAAAAGAACAGGTAGAAGAAATTATTAAAAATGCTCCGGCAGGCACATCTCCAGCAGGAATAATTGCTGGCTTAAGGCAACAAGGACATATTTTAGAGGGGTATGCAGAAACACAACAGGTACAACCTGCACAACAGCAATCTTCGGCTCTAAGGGGAGTAGGAAAGCAATTAAAAGAAACTGGAACTGGGCTATTTAAAGGTATAAGTAAGTTTGGGGAAATATTAGGTTCACCAGGAAGAGCATTGGGGGCTTTGGCAGGTACTCCATTTGCTAAAGATAAAAAAAAGGCACTTCAAACATTTGCTACAGAATCACAAAAGCCATTAAAGGCTGGTTCTGCCATAATTCAAGCATTAGGTGTTAATTTACCTAAGCAAGTTGGTACAGGTATTGGACAACTTGCAGGAGGTACTGTCAGAGGGGTAAAAGAAATAGCTACTGGTGATATGGAGGGATTAAGAGAGGCTACCGAAGAACAAAGAGCTGGATTGGGCAAGGTTGGGAGTGGGGTAGCAACCGGATTAGCTTTTGTGCCTACACCAGCATCTCAATTTGCTAGTGGTGTGTTAAGAAATATGGCTGAAGCAGTAGATAGTGGTAGAGATCCCAGAGAAATATTGGCTGAATCTTTAACTGCTGGTGGCTTGCAGGCAGGAGCATTTAAAGGGTTGGAAAGATTATTTAGTCCTAAAGTTATTAAAGAAGCACAGGCTAAGGTTACTAAACAATCACAAGTTAGAGCTAAAATTAAGGATAAACAGCCTAAAAGAGTAGAAGAAATGCCTACAGAAGAAATAGCCAAAACCACTACAAGAGAAAATATAGCAGGTTTAAGACCTGATATAAAAAAGCGTATTAGTGGGAAAGCTGAACCATTAAAGGAATATTTTGATGTTGCTAAAGCCAGAAATGTGGATGATTTAGCTCCATCACCTTTGTCTGTAGCTGCTGAAAAAGTAGGTACTGTAAGACGAATTTTAACAGATAAATTAGATGATGCAGGTTCTGGTATAGGAAAATTCAGACAAAAAATACAAACAACAAAAGCTCCAGTACAGGATATTCAGATGGCTATTGATAAATTAGATGATGCTATAGGTAAAAAAGGTCTTGTTGTGGAAAATGGTAAACTTATTGGTGCTAAAGGTAGAGAAACTATATTTAGCACTAGGGAAATCCAAGAATTGCAAAATATGAGAGATGGTTTACTTAGATTAAAAGGCGATCCTACTGTCATTAGGATTATAGATAATCGGAATATTATTGATAAAAATATAAATTTTGCTAAGCAGGCTAGAGAGATTTCAAATAAGCTTGATTCGATAGCTAAGAAAGTAAGAAGCTCTCTTAAAGACACAAATAGGCAGATTATAGGAGCTGAACAGGCTCAATTGATGGATGATTATAGCCGTATAGCTGATTTGTTGGAAGATTTGAATAAATTGACTTCTAAGGGTAAAAATGCTGAATTTTTACTTAAAAGAATTTTATCTGAAAGAGATAGAATACCAAAGAAAACACTTGATTTAGTGTTTAGGGAAACAGGTATTGATTTAATGGATGATGCAGTGATGGCTCAGGTGGCTACCGAATTATTGGGGAATCCTGCACAAAAAGGATTGTTTCAGCAGGAAATAACAAAAGCCGGATTAGATGTTGCTTCAATATTGAGTGGTGGGAAAACTATGGGTGCTTTGCGTTTGCTAACTAAAGGAGCTAAGAAATTTTTTGAACCAGAGAGGGCTTTTATTAAAGCAGCAGAAAAAGGAAAAATTTTAACAAGACAACCTGATGTAGCACAAAAAATTAAAGCTCAAACTGAGTTGAAAGAAACAATTAAATCGAGAATAAAAACTGAATAATTATTTTCTACAGTAAGCAATTGCCCACATCATAATAGCTATTCCTAAAGCCCAGTGCATACAAAAGCCAAAAATTGTTAAAAATAATGCACCCATTACCTGTAAAAATGAAGTTAAATCGTTATCCATAGTCTTTAATTATTGGTAATCAATATACACTACTTTATAATATAAGTCAAGTATTATGCCACAAAAATATTTTTCTCAGTTAGACCCAGCATGGGATCGTGAAATGTTAGGTGATACAACTTACTCTATCCATTATTGGGGTTGTCTTGATACTACAGTTTGTAATGCAATACAGCAGATTTATAAGCATTATGATTTCACACCTAAGCATGGTGCTGAATTATTTGAATATCTGCCAAATGGGAAGTTAATACATGATTCAATCAAGTTTAAGGATATGGAAGTTACTCGTGTTTGGAAAAAACCTGACCATGATGTTATTACAGATTTTACAAATAGTGAACATAAGGCAATAGGTGTCCGGATGGCATACAACCCTTTGCATTGGGTATTGGTGCATAAATGGACATGGAAATGGAAAGATTGGTTTCTTGCTGTTGATCCATTTACTTATAATCCGATTACAAGAACTGCCAGAATTGTTAAAAGACTAAAAAGAGATATTGATGGGGCTTTCTTGTTCAGCAATTCTAATTAAAATATCACACCTCTCCGGTTACACCAATCAATAAGGTAATCTCTTAGTTGAGTTACCAATTCATTTTCAGAAAGGAGAGTTGTTCTTTGGAGTGTATGCCTAACTCTCCTTATTTCTTCATCAAATTCTAACGGAAGATTGAGATCATCTAAATCTTTCTGTAGTAAAATATCAAATTCCTCTTTGGTACGAGCTTCTTTATTGAAGTGCATAATCTATGTTGATTTTACATTATTAATTTCTCCATGTTTTCCTGTGGCATATGGATCTTTAGTTAATTCTTGCAATCTGCGGTGGACTTCTTTCAGTATTTCAGTACATTCATCATCTTCAGGGTGAAGTTCAGGAAAGTCTGAGAGTATATTAGACAAACCTACTCGCAGATTTCTGAGTTCAGCAATCCTGTCAGGTATTTCTGTTTCCTGTTCAAGTTGCCTCATAATCTTATCATAAAGATTAGCTCTTTGTTGCTGAGATTGTTTCATAATTAATGTTTAAGTTCTAAAATTCCAATTCTCATCTATACCATCATCATTATATATTACTCTCAATGCCCTCAGTACATTTTTATTCCAATTGAATTCAGAAGTGGCATAACATTTATATGGCATTGGAGCATTTTGACAAGAGTATTTTGTGTCTATATTATATCTGCCACCCTGACTAAGATGCCCTATTTTATTGACACCACTCAGATATTTATTGTTCAGAGTGTCCATAATGGCTGTCCATCCTTCTAGTGGTGTGAAATATCCGACCCTCCATCCTCTGTCATTATTGCCAACATTTCCATAATTATTCGGTGTGCTTAGATATTTGCCACATTGAGTATCTGCCCATGCTATTGCAAACACTACAGAGGGGGCTATATTTGCTTTCTGTGCTGTTTGTATGATGTCCGGATATATTTCCTGCGTAGCAGTATCACAATGGGTAAAAACGAATTTTTTTAAGTTTTCTGACTTGTATAAAGTGGGGTGCATTTCTCCCTGTGGATTATATTCATCTGGGTAAAGAACGGAACTGTGACTTAGCACCATGTACAGAACCATGAACAGAACGAATATTGAAGGGGTTAGTTGTTTTTTTATTTTCATTTTTTAGTTTGTTAGAAAGATAAGTTAGTAATATGAATCCCACGAATGAGATTATAAAAGCATAAAGTATTTCCATTTTTGTTTTTGGTTAAGTTTTATTTTTGTTTTGAGGGATTGTCACCCTTGTTAGGTTTTAAAAGTTTATTTCTTAGTTCAGCTATTTCTGACAGAAGCTTGTCTTTCATAAATGTGGGAACTGATAAACTATCATCCATGCTTTTTAATTCTTTTAGCTTGTGTAATATCAAATATCTAAGCTGATCTTCTGTGATTTTAAACATCTTTTTTTTCATGTACATTACTATTATACCATAAATTGAGAAAAAAATCAATCAAAATATACTATTTTCACATCATTTTTCTGTAGAACCTCTTTTAGTCTGTCTATTGCTGTGTCCGGTATATTACCTCCATTTATCCATTTTCTTATTGTATCAGTGCCTCTTACCATCTGTCTGGCAAGATAATCTATTGTAATTCTTTCATTGGTCTGTTCAAGGGTTGCTTTTAGGTTTATTGTTTTTGACATATTGTTGTTGTTACATATTATTAATGATTTCTTCCACCTGTTCTTCTGTTGGTGGTGGAGGTGGTGTCTGTATAAATTGTTGAGTGAATTTGATTGCTGCCTGATGTCCATTGCATACTCTTGCCACAACCTCTTTACAGGACTGAAGATCAGCAAGCCACATTTTCTGTTCTGGGCTTATTCTGCCTCCTTTTTCTTTCTTCATTTCTATAAAGAGAATCTGACCCTGATTATCTGCTCTGAGTTCCGGTGGAATGACTAATACTAAGTCCGGAAGTCCTTTTACTACACCAGCCATTTTATTTTGATTTAAGGCTTTCCAACTATCTGTAAAAGTGGATTGGGCAGTAGCACAGATTTTTATGCCCTGTTCTCTTGCCCATCGGACAAATTTAGCTTGGTGTTTTAGCTCTGATAGTTCTTTTGTCATTTTAATAAATCAGGGTTCTCATAAATGTTTCCGATTATTTCAAATGTTTTATCTCTATATGGCATCCTTTGTTTTCCTGTTCTATTTTCCCCACCACGAATATGTTTGATTGACCAACCACCACTCCATACGACTTCACATTTTCCATAATATTTGTGTTTCACAATATCCCCCTCATAGATTTCCTTTTCGTTCTTATCCTTTAAACCTGTGTATTGCATGATGTGGAATGTATCTTTATGCTTTAATGCGAATATAAAACTAGCCATATCATTTAAAAACTCTTTCCATGTAATCATGGCTTTTGTGTGGTTAGCCCATGCTCTAAATTTAATTTCTCTATTCATAATATAATTATTAACTGACATCTTCCATAAATTGTTTTAACTCAGGATCTTCCTCAACCTTTTCTTCAGTAGTCTTATAACTAGGGTTTTTACTGACCAAAGGTGCAATCTTCTTACCGATTTTAGCAGCCTTAGCACGTTCTATTGCTTTTTCCTGTGGGGTTTGATATTTCTCTTTGGGTTTTATCCCAAACACTTCTTCTGCTTCATAAACTGTAATATGTTTACAGTTCTGTCTGTATTTGAATGAGGGGCAAGAGCAGACTGGCTTTCCGTTCACCTCTGTGATTACATAATCACCAGTCTTGCCTTTAATCTTGCTTGTTTTTAACCTTATTCCTCGCTTTTTTTTTCCTCCTCTTCTTCAAATGGAGCTTCCTCCTCCTCTTCTTTTGGTTTACCTTCAATCTCTTCCAAAGACACTACATTACAATATTCATTGCCATTTGTAGCTTTGGTGATTTTAGTTGTGAATTTGACCATCTTATTCACAAGCTTTTGTTCATCGAATTCACCCTCAGCTTTATCAAGTTTAACACCTGCAACAACTAATAAGTGATCGAATGATGGGAAACCTGGAGTGAAGAAATGGCTGAAAAGTGAACCATCTTCTAAAGAAAATTCAACAATCAGCTTATCTGTTCCATCCGGATTATTAAAGATGCTTACTTTATGAATCACTGCTTCATATTCTCCATCAGGAATCATAGTTTCTGCACCTCTTTTGTATGGGAAAGCCATAATTAAATGGGTTAAAAAATATAATATTATTTTAGCATGGTTTCAATTTCTTTAATTCTTTCTCCTCCTCTTTTAATACCAATTTTTAATTTTTCCTGCATTTCA
>JAEORY010000233.1 GCA_016840645.1 Candidatus Borrarchaeota archaeon
TTAAAATTAAAAAAATAGATATAACCAAGATTCCAGAGACTTCTAAAAAGTATGATGTAATTGTATGTCCTACACTTGTTTTCCCTGACTTTATGAAAATAGATGGTGTTTGTGATCAAGTACTACTAGAAGAATTAATATTGAATTATTATGTGAATTCTTATAAATTTCATCAAGTATCAGTAAGCAGTATTCCCGCAGATTAATTGGCTTAATTGAAACCTTCGCCTCAATCGAAACTATAAAAGCGTTAGACATCAATACTATATTTTAAATTCTGATAGTAACGCTTTGGTAGGTAATGAAAAATGTCCTTGAAGGTAGGAATAGGATATTCTACTTTGGAAGATCCGAAAGAGGCAGGAACAGAAGCCGCTAATAAAGCTCTAGCACAACTTGGCGGTGCCGAGCCAACCTTTACAATAGCATTTTGCACAGTTCAATATAATGAACAAAAAATAATAAATGGAATCAATAAGGCCACAAAAAGAGCACCGCTATGGGGTGGGACGTCATTAGGTGGTGTGTGGACCCCTGACGGTTTTATTGAAAGTGAAAATGGCTCTGTAGGGGTAGCAATTTTATCTTCGCCGACTTTGACTGTTGGCGTAGGGGCGACAAAAATCAGAAGTGATGGTTTCGGTGAAGGCGAAACCGCAATGAAACGAGCCTTAGCCGATGTTGGTGAACACGTTCAGACCGCTGTGGACTCACGTGCGACTACTTCGGTAGGACAAACTGAACGCCATCCACCGGATTTGGTGTTGATGTGCGCTGCACCGGGAGTTGAAGAGGGGCTCATCCGTGGGATTAGAAGTGCCGTCCCTACAATGTTTCCAATAGTTGGAGGCACCTCAGCGGATAATACATTTGAGGGTAAATGGAAGCAGTTTGCTGAGTTGGACGTATACAGCGACTATTTATCGGTAGCTTGCTTGTATTCAAAGGATCTTAAGGTGGGCTATAGTTATAGTCAGGAATATGAACCTTTGAAACGTGGTAAAGCAACGAAAGCCAAAGGAAGGACACTCTACGAAATAGATGGGCGTCCCGCAGCAGAAGTCTATGCGGAATGGACGGGCAAAACTTTAGACTCAATTAAAGGTGGAGCGATATTAAGCGAATCCTTCTTTAATCCGATCGGAATTGCACACGAGGGCTATTGGAAAACGGTGCATCCTGGCAATGTCAATGAGGATTTATCAATAGATGGTTATGTGGTATTTCCTCAAGGGGCTGATATTGCTGTTTTGTCGGCTACACAAGATGAATTAGTTGCGGAGACTAATGCAGTCTTTAAGAGAGCGATTGACATGGGCAAGATTTCACAACCAAGTTTCGGTTTTCTCGTCCACTGTGCTGGATGTAGACTGGCAATTGGTGATAGAGTTGATGAAGTAGTCGAACAGGCAAAAATGGCTCTTGGTGACACACCGTTCATCGGTTACAATGTTTTCGGCGAACAAGCAACGACTCAACAAATGGAAATAATGCATTGTAACCTGGCATTGTCTTCTGCAGTGCTAGGCACATAGATTAAACTAAAAAAATCACACCTTTTCTTTTTTTGCAATTAGTTTTTTTTGAGTTTTCAATTTTTAAAATAAAAAAGGAATATATTTTTCTTAGAAACGTTCCTTCAATGGAGTTGATCGGGAGCAAAAAACAAATCTATCCGGCGTATTTGCTGCTGAAGACAGCACTTGTGGAGGAATGCAAATAGTCACTGCAGCCGGAGAAGGTGCTGTAGCAGGCATGCAAGCAACTAAGCATGTTCGAAAGCAAAAGCAAAATAAAAAAAATGGTTGAAAGAGAAATATTCGGTATCAATATGTTATAATGAAAGCCTTATCATTGTTTCTTGTCGTTATGAGCCCTTTATGAGTTGGGCAAACTTTTTGCCTAATTCTTCACCTTTCGTTAGTTCCTCTTTCGTTGCATGACCAGTGAACTCAAAATAATCAGTAAGCTCCCACTTATTACGCTCTAGCAATTCCTCAAGTTCCTTTTGTGCGCCACCACTCCATCCCTTACTACCAAAACGGGCTACCTTCTTATTAAGGATGCGTTTTCGCTTCGCCATGTCTAAGACATACACCATTTGAGGAAAGAGCCCTGCTTCGTAGGTAGGAGCACCGATGATAACACCTTTCTTGGTCCAAAGAGATGAAAGAATGTAACTCACATTGATTCTTGCAACATCAAAGACTTCAACTGGTACGCCAACTTCAGAAATTCCCTGAACTACAGCATTCATCATTGCCTCGGTGTTACCGTACATACTTGCATAGAGTACCGTTATACCTGGCTCTGTTTCTCCCAACATATAGCCTGCCCATTTCTGGTATAGTTCAATTATTTTTCCTGGGTTCTTACGCCAGATAATGCCATGAGAAGGAGCAATACAATCAATTTTGAGACCTGCACCTACTAGCTTGTTTATCGCCTTTAATACCTGACCGCTGAACTTTGCAACGATGTTCGCATAGTAGCGAAGCGATTCTTTTATGTAGAAATCCCACTCTTCTTCCTTGATTTCATCGTCAAATAGGGATCCACGAATAGCTCCGTATCCTCCAAATGCGTCGCACGCGAAGAGAATATTATCAGCTGTATCATAGGTTACCATTGTTTCTGGCCAGTGTACAAAGGGTGCATGGAAGAGCTGTAAAGTTTTAGTGCCAAGATCAAGGGTTTCTCCGTCACTTACAGCTTGCACGTTGTCAGTTATATTATAAAATGTTGCAAGCATTTCTTTTGCCTTGTCGGTACACAAGATGGTTAAATTAGGATTGATTCTTCGTATAGTGGTTACGAGTCCGCCATGGTCAGGTTCCAAATGGTTCATAATTACATAGTCAAGTTCTGAAATTGGAACAATTTCTTCTACCGCGTCAAAGAACTCGTCCCCTTTAAATGCTTTAGATAAATCGATCAGCACCTTTTTCTCGTCAACGATCATATACGAGTTGTATGAGACGCCTTCTTCCGTTACTGGCCAAAGTCCTTCGAATAGGTCCGTAGTACGGTCGTTTATAGAGATGCAATATACATTTGGTTTAATAACATATTTTGGCATAATTCAAAACCCCCATCCTATCTATTGGTGGTTTCTTTCGTAAATCTTTTTCCTTTTGGGATCTAAATATTGAGACAATCTTTGTATTGTAGATTTCAAAATTTTTTAGTTATTTATAAAACTGTGGAGTCCTGCAAATTCTGAATTAAAGCCGTGGAAGGACATCCAAACTCTTAAAATTAAGATGTTGTTAATCAAGCGTTCGTTTTTCACCAGTAAGTTTTTGTATTTCCGTTATATTTCTAAATGTTTCAAGACAGCCCATATATTTCCCATTAGAGTCCCTTAACGCGTAATATTCGACCAAAAACTTTTGCTTCTCGCTTTCAGGATCTAAACTTAGATCGATCCAGAAGCGGGCAGTGTCCCTCTTTCCCTCTTTCAATTCCTTAAGAAGTTGTTCTATTTTTGGAAGGCTCTTTTCAGGGTGACAACTGCGAAGATCTTCCCCAATAACTTCTTCAGGTCTTTGAAGGATTCGTGCTTCGTGATTGTTCCACCCTAATACTCTATCATTTTCATCAATAACAGTGAATTCAAAAGGTAGTGTTTCAAGAAACACTTCTAGTACATTTTCAGGTAATTTACCCTTCATTTTTGTTTTTCCTCTCCTTAATCTTTAGTGCAGCCTTCTTGCAAGGCGCTTTTAAGTTTTTTGGTTCACTTATAAATGCAATTCGGAGACTAATTGCTTTTATGACAGCGTAAGATGTTGTTTAGTGTTACTTATCGAAGTACACCAACAGTTGCCATATAAACAACAGTTTCGTTGATTCCATCCACATCTATTAGTTTATTCGCTTCTTCGTCAAAAATAGCACCAATTGTACAGCAACCTAACTGAAGCGCTTCCGCTGCTAGATAAAGATTTTGTCCAATATGACCTGCATCAAGATATATGTATCTATACGCTCTTTGGAGGTATTTCCATTTTGACCTCTCAACAACAGCTGTCCATACAAACGTAACTTGTGCGGATTTAACCATCTTCTGGTTGAGTGCAGCTGCTGCACACTCTTCTGAATAATCACCTTTCTTTAATAACTCAAGATCAAAGTAATGCGGTCTAAAATGATAAATGCCAGGTTCAAGGCCAGTTACGAGTCGAACATTCAAATAAATCTCAATAGGATATAATGCGCCTGCTGATGGTGCTGTTCTTAAAAAAAGAGGTCCAAATGGGGTGTCATGCTTTGAAGTTGCTCCTTGTGTCGCCCATAGAAGGGTTGAGAGCGTTTTAAGATCAATTGTTTCTTGTGGATCATAGTTTCTCCTCGACCTTCTACTAGCTAAAACCTCCATGAGTTTAGCTTCATTCCTAAATTCAGGTTCAGGTAGTGAGATAATCTCAATAGGATTCTCATAATCTTTGTAAAGCATAGGTTTGTTATCCCAGTCCAGAAAGTGTCTTGGTAATTTATTTCTTTGGTATTTCGTTTTTTGTTGAAACCTGTCTCCGATATCTTTTGACGTATTCTTTTCGTTATTCATTTGTTTCCAACCTGTGCAGTATTTCAATATGGCATACTTCTTTACTTTTTTAAGAAATATGTTCTCCACATGTCGATAAACTGCTTAAAAACAAGGTTAGCAATTCAGCAAATTTTTCGTTTTTTCTTTAGTTTAGTTCCTCCCCATACAATTTCTACAACTCTATTGTTCACCAGAACCCCATACGTGAAACACTCCTAGTTGCCGCTGAAAATAATAATATAAGTGCCAATTTTGAAACATTGAAGATAACGTGGTGATATTGATGAGCGAAATGCCTGGTTTTGATAAAGAATTAGATTCAATAGTACTAAAAACGTTACTATCTGAAGGAGAGCTTACAGCAAGTCATTTAGTAATGAAGATAAAGTCGCAAAGCGATAAAATAACTAGTGATATCATAAGTCATCGGTTAGTATGGCTCATGGAAAATGGTCTAGTGGTCGAGCATCATATAGACCCTAAACTTAACGCCATTCGGCACGGTTCTCCTGTTAAATACACAATTAATGAAGAAAAAAAAGAAGAAATCCTCAAACTCATTGAGTAATTAGCTGTATTAGTGTACTCTCCTACAATCTTAACTTTACATGTTTTTCGTGAACTAACTTATTTTTTTATTATTTTTCCGCAAGAAGATCCCAACTTGTGGGGTAGGTAGTTCACTATCTTGCAAGAAAACTACCAAATAGTAGATGAATGCCCCATGCTTCGAAGGAAGAGTGAAAGTATTTTAAAAAATGATTTCTTCAATTGTTTCATTTAGCACCTGCAAGAGCAAGTAGAATTACTAAGAATGATTGAGCCTGCCCGTCTTTAATTTTTTTGGCTGTATTTAATGCTTCTTGAATGTAAAAAGGCTCTTTCGTTTTTTTCCATTCATTTGAAAGTTCTTTGACCCTTTTGCTAGATCATTGTCTGACATATTCAATCCTCAAGTACCAATTTAAAGTTGAAATGAATTTCATCAATTGAAAATAAGGGACGCCCATATATATACCAACAGTGAGAGTACCGTGTAAGTGAAACTATTCTTTCTGATTACAGTTTAAGTGGAGTAGTTCTTTCTGTTTACAAGAATAGTGAAGAACGCAAAATGTACAACTTATCAGACGAATATGCGGTGTTTATATAACGTTTTTTTAGAGAAATATTCAAAGATAGCCATAGGGCTTGATATGGTTCACAAAATTGCAGGAAAAATCCTCAATAAAATGTGGTGATTTAACTGAAAAATTGTAGAAAAAACTCTATAGTTTTTAGTGTAATCCTTGTATTCTTGCTCACCATAACAATGGTCAGCCCTGTCGTCGTTGCAAAGTCCAACGATATTGTCAGAGAAAACTACGATGTATCCGTCGATGATACAGTATTTGTTAACGTACAGCATATCTATAAGGAGGACGTTGAAATGAGGGACGCCGTCTTGATGGTCCATGGAGGTTGGCATACAAAGTTCTTCTACCATTTCGAGGATGACAGTAAGTATAGCATACAAGAGTACCTTGCAAACAAGAAATTTGACACATATGCACTAGATCTACGTGGTTCGGGTGACTCATATAAGAGCGACTATGCTTGGTACAGTCAGATATCGCAAGATGACTATGTTAATGATATCAAAGCAGTAGTAAGTGACATCCAATCGAAAGGCTATGAAAAAGTCCACCTTATTGCTCACTCGTTGGGTGGTATGGTGAGTTGTATATACACTGCTGAATATGGAGACACGATTTCCTCACTTATACTGATAGGAACTCCATTTAGCGAATTTAATCTAGATCCTGAGTTATTGGAGCAATTTCGTTTCGCTGCAGAAAACTACCCCGTTATCCCATGTGATCCGGAGCTTATACCCATGATGTTCTTTGCT
>JAEORY010000234.1 GCA_016840645.1 Candidatus Borrarchaeota archaeon
TCGGCGCTAGTTCCTCAAGCATATTCAGCAGCAGATGTGGTGGTTGTCCCTTCAATTTGGCCAGATCCATTCCCTTATGTACCTCTAGAAGCATTCGCTATGAAAACGCCAGTTATTGCTTCGAATGTCGGTGGACTTCCTGAAGTTGTTAGACATAAAAAAAACGGTCTTCTTGTCAGACCATATAATGTTGAAGAACTTGCGAACGCGATACAGAGTATCTTAAGTGATGAACACCAAGCTCAACAAATGGGTTTAGAGGGCAGAATGATTGTTGAAAAAGAATACACCCTTTCTCTTATGCTCGAACGCTACAAGAAATTATATTTTAGCTTGACCCAATAATTTGTAACAATTCAAGTTGACCGGAAAGTAATAATGAAAGAAAAAGGGCTACAAGTCCTAATGCAATTGAGATAGGCAATCCAGGAAGCATTTTTCTCTTTTCTAGTAGTTTAAGGGTAATCATCAGTCCTCCAAGAATTCCTCCAGAAACCATCATCAGAGGAAATGTGCCAAAGTTCAAAAATGTGTGCGCTGTTAACATTGAATAAAACACAAGGTCTCCAAGGCCGATTTCTATCTCTTCACTACTTGAGTAGGTCATTGCAGGCATCTCTATGCTTTTCTCTTCAGATATTTCAATTATTTGTTTGATAGGGCCTCGTGTTACAGCAAAAATATCATAAATAGAAAGACCTACGAGCAGAAGAATGGTTGACCATGTGGGCATCGCGATGCCTAAGAAAGCCCCAAGTCCACCTCCATACCCTAAGATTACTGTATTCTGCAAATAAGGATTTGAAATATTTCTTTTAAGCAAAATGTATGCAGCGCTTACACCAAACAGTATGCTAACAACTACAAGAATAAAAAATAAATTCAGGCTATTAAGAATGACTAAAACAGTTAATCCAAAGTAACCTGTTAACAAAATTCCTCCTAAAGTCATTCCAAAAAACATAAATGCATTTAAAATCTTACCGTATCCATGTTTTAACAGAATCACAAGCAAACTCGCCCCAAGTAGGGCTGCAATTACATATACCAAGGCGTTGAGACCTGCAGCCCCTAGACCTCCCTCTTGTTCTGAGAATGGAGTTACTTCAACTTGCGTTTGTCCTAAAATAGAAATATAAGCGAGAAATACAGCAAGCAATATAGCTAATATCGTCGGGAGCATGATTTTGCCAATAACCTTTAAGGTAATTCGTCTTTCAACTGAATCATCAGTTTGTTCATTTTCAGCCATTTTTCTTTCCACATTTCTTCATTAAATGCCAGTTTTCCTAATATATTATAGAGTTTGTCATGATTGTATTAGAAGTGAATATCAAATCAATTCATTAATAGATTGATCAAGAGCCTTTAGGTGACTTTAGGTGACTTTAGGTGAGCGAAAGATTATTTCTTTAATTTATGATATTATAGGCGATTCTTTGAGTTCTTTGCTTCCATTTAATGATGACGCGGTTGCCATTGAAATAGGAGACAAAGTGTTAGTCATAAACACTGACATGTTTGTACGAAAAACTGATGCTCCTCAAGGAATGTCTTCAAGACAAATTGGGCAAAAAGTCATTGTCATGAATGTAAGCGACCTAGCTGCAAAAGGTGCAACACCAGTCGGATTTTTATCCGCGTTAGGGTTTCCTTCTGATTTTATCAAAAATGATATTGAGGAATTGCTTTATGGTTTCAAAGAAGCATGTTCTTTGTATAGAGTGCCTTATCTCGGAGGCGATACTAATGAAGCAGATGACCTTGTTATTACGGGAATAGCCCTGGGAGTTACTAATACAGATGAATTAATTTCACGGGCAAAAGCTCAAGAAGGAGATATTGTCTGTGTGACAGGTATATTCGGAAAGACTGCTGCTGGCTTTAAAATCCTACTCGACAATCTTGAATGCCCTGAACACTTAAGAGATGAATTTATTGAAACTATCTTTCATCCACAAGCACGTCTCGATGAAGGGATTGCTTTGGCAAAATCAAGAATACCTACAGCAAGCATAGACTCCAGTGATGGATTAGCCTGGTCTCTTTATGAAATTGCACAGGCTAGCAATATCGGAATTGAGATTAATAAATTGCCTATTGACTTATCAGTTGAGGAGTTTGCAAGGATAAATCACCTCGATCCATTCGACTTATGCTTTTATGGTGGCGAAGAATTTGAATTGATCGTTACAATACCAGCAAAAAAAATAGTTCACGCTTCTGCTGCTCTAAATGCAGTAAAAGGACAGCTTATACCTATTGGTAGGATAGTGAAGGCAAAAGGCTTATTTTATATTGAGGGTGGAAAAAAGAGGGAGATTTTTCCAAGAGGTTATGAACATTTCACAAAGCATTAAAATACCAACTGATTAAAAACGGGCGGATAACATACCTAGCCTTACCTTATTATCTAAATTTAAGAGGTGAATATTTTGACTAAAGTTATTGTCGCATACGACACTAAGTATGGTAACACCAAAATTGCAGCGGAAACTATCATAGAGGGGATGAACGTTGAGGGAATAGATGTTACACTCAGTAATATGAAAGAAGTAGACTTTAAGACGATAAATCAATATGATGCGTTTCTAATGGGTTGTCCTAATCATTTTGGTGGACCGACCAGAACAGCTAAGAAGTTTATTGACAATCTTGGAAAACTTGACCTGAAAGAAAAAGTGATTGCTGTTTTTGACACGTACATCAAAAAAGACTTCGAAAAAGCAGTAAAGAAAATGGAAGATAAAATTAAAGAAAAAATCCCTGGATCAAAATTGATTACTCCTGGATTATCAATAAAAGTTATGGGGACAAAGGGGCCAATTCTAGAGGAGGAATTTCCTAAAGCGAAAGAATTTGGAAAACAGATTGCTACTCAAATTAAAGGTTGACCACTGAATGCCAAACGATTTTGTGATAGTTAAAGGGAAGAAATCTAATATAAGAGACAATACACTCTTTCTTTTTAATAAAGGAATCACTGATATCGCCGAGATCGAAGGTTTAGAAAATCTTACAAATATAAAAACGTTAAGGCTTGGTGATAACCAGATAAAAGAAATCAAAGGTTTAGAGAACCTTGAACAACTACAAATGATACTTCTTAGAGACAATCCGATCAAAGAAGAAGAGAAGAACTTATTATCACAAGGAGTACAGTAACTTGTAGTATCCTGCCAAGAAAAGATGAAAGGATAAAAGGAATGGCGGGCCCGGCGAGATTTGAACCCCAACTGCTTATATTTTCTCAGACTAATTCTATTATTTTTCAAATTGATTTTTTACAATTCCGTGTTTTTAGTTGGAACTTTTTAAAGATAGACAAAGTTAGAAATTGCGAATTAAAGACATTTCAGTTTTTTGAACAATTTTCCTTGATTATTTGAAGAATTACCTATCAACACAGTGAAATGTCTATAAAACAATAAATAACACACAATCACTTTCAAAGAACTTCTTATCAATTCTAACGAATATTTTGTAATTTTAATGAGATAAAAAATAAAAATAGTGCAAATCCTTATAATTTGTAGAAATATATACAATATTAGGAGTTATAATACCTTTATTATACTTTAAATCAACAGAGAAAAGGTCTTAGAGGATTATATGTGTTAAATGAAACGTTCAACTGGGAAGTGGGAGAATCAATTCCTCTTCATTACACAGAGAATGAGTTTCGGCCAAAAAGGAAATCCAAGTCAGTAAAGTTGCCAAAAATGGTTACTGAAGAATTAGCAGAGGAGACAGGGATACATATCAGTGATGGAAATATATGGAATGGGATAATGATCTATGCAGGACATGCGGAAGATGATAGTGCATATTTACGCTATAAAGTAGTTCCTTTAATTAAGAAGGTATGGGGAATAAAAAATGTAACACAAAAATACGCAAAGGGAAAGTAAGGGATGTCACTTAGTTTTTGTTCGAAAGAGATAGCCAACTTTAAAGAGAAGATGTTGAATTTGCCTTCTGGCAAAAAGGCAGAGATCGAAATACCGGCATGTATGTTGAGGTCACGTCGTTTTGTAACAGGAGTGTTAAGAGGTTTATTCGATGGAGATGGGAGTCTGAGTTTTAAGAGCAAATGGGGGCTTGGACATACCTATCCGGTGCTGAGCTATACTTCAATTAGTGAGCCCTTAATAAGACAGTTACAGGAGCAATTAAGAAAGTTAGGGTTCACAGTTCCGAAGAAGTTGGAGGAAAGGGAAAATGGGACGTTTTATATGTGGCTAAACGGGGATAGAAATTACGAGAAGTGGATGAATACAATAGGGTTCAACAATCCGAAGCACTTAACGAAAGTGGTGCTTTATGAAAAATTTGGAGTAGTGCCCCCAATGACAGGACTAAGAGAGCGTGTGAAATTGATATTAAGGACCGTAGAATTATCAGAATTGTATCCCTTGAGTGAAGTGAGGCTTAATAAGAACAGAATATTAGAGAAAAAAGTCTTACAGAACTTAGAACACGAAGAGAGTTATATTAGTGAACTTGCGAGGTATTGTAGTGTCGATAGACGGCGTATCAGTGGTGCATTTCGAAGGCTCTCTAAAATGGGTTTAGTAGAATGCGTTCAAGCCAAAAATGGTTTGAAAAGTATCTACAGAATAACCTAGTGGGGATTAAATAAACTAAAAAGAGTGGAGAGAATATCTAAGCAGTTGAGAGAAAAATATAATCTCGCTGTGTAATTTTTATGAGTGATTAGAATTTTTTATGACTTTCATAGAAACAAGGGAAAAATTTGAATCGGCTTCAGGTCGATATTGAAGTGGAAGGTGCTTTTAATTTAAATTATGCGATCAGAAAGTGAGTGGCGGGCCCGGTGGGAATTTCAGAACTAAACGCTTGCATAGTTCCTTTGAACCCACGGTTTCCTAAGCAGCCATCGATTTAAGGGCTGCGATCAGGCTTAGAAGGCCTGCGCCCTATCCTGACTAGGCCACGGGCCCTGGAAAGGTGTGACAATATAGAACTGCTTTATGTTTTAAACTTTTAGATTTCAGTTCTATGACAATTAAAGCTGCTTGAAAAATTTTTGCCTTTTCTAATGTAGAGTTTTGACATAAGATTGCAGAAGGTAAGAGGTTACAAAAAAAGAAGGTAATTATAATCTCGGATCTATGTGCTCTTCCTCTGGGTGCTCTGGAATCATGCCACACTCTTCTAAATAACACGTGACATTCTTGAATGTACATTTTTCTTTGCAACTGGGACATATTGAATCTTCTGGGGGCATATCTGCCTGAAAAGTGTAACCGCAATTCGAACATTTCCAAAATGGCATGAAATTCACCTTCTTTAGAAATCGAACTAACTTGCTTTATAGTTTTATGAAAAGGGCAAGTAAATGTTTTCTTCAGACTTACCAGATTACCATTGGTCGTAATGAATTCTTGATTCATTATACCGATTTGCTGGAGGCTTTTGTTCTGCAGGATAGCCGATAGGAATCACTGAAAAAGGGATGACATGTTCAGGAATGCCTAATAGTTTTTGAAGAGACTTTATGCGATCTTCTCTTGAGTAAAAACCCAACCATACTGCCCCCAATCCTTTAGCTTGAGTTGCAATCAAAATATTCAGACATGGCCTTCTAAGTCCTCCTGGTATTCTCTGGTACGACTACCAACATCACGAACAAAAAAAAGAAGTTTATCTAATTCTTTCCAGCACCAGCGTGCTTTAGGATTATTAAAAAGTCGAATGATCAAAATCTCAGCTTGTTTGAGCTGACGAATACCTTTTATACTCATCTCGATATAATGTGTCATGTGATTACTTCCATATTCACAGACTCAGGGTAGAACTCATAGCAATTGGCCCAAGCAACCAGATGCGTACTCATTCGCCCTGAGTTTTTACCTGTGTTTCTTTTTTCTTATCTAAGGTATATATCATGTCACGAACGAGTTTATTACATCGATTAATACGCTCTAGCACGTCTGTTGTCATTAGTCGTTAGTCTCCTTTTTGATTTCAGTAGAAATAACAGATAGTTTTTCGAGTTTTTCCGTAATGCTTTTTCTAATAAAAGAACTCTAACTTTCGTCGGTAACTTCTCTGGCTCTAGTAATTAATTTCTTTAGTTTTGGTGACATATTCACCGCAACTTGAATACCTTCTTCATTATCTTCTTTTTTGGTCATTATCCGACACCTATGACCTTTCTATCCAAAACCTATATATATTTATGAATTAATATTCACTATTTGGTGAATATTGGTGTCTCGAATAGATAGTATGTCAATTCGATTGGCTATCCTAAAAACAGTGAAAAAAGAATCGAAAATGCTCTATACGGATCTATATCATATATTATGTGAACCAAAAACAGATAAAGAACCGATAATGTCCAACAAAACATTATGTAAATACTTACAACTTTTACAAAAAGAAGAACGATTATCTAAAAATGGTCA
>JAEORY010000235.1 GCA_016840645.1 Candidatus Borrarchaeota archaeon
CTATTTTCCCTAATGAAGATTTTTGTCAAATTTACGACGAAGGCGGCAGCCCAGAGATAAACGATTTTAATATTTTCATCCCCAATACTGACTGTCCAAATTGTTTTTATCTCCAGAGTGATAGAACAGGTTTGTTAGATGGAGGTGAGAACTTTTCAATCCCGGAACAAGTAGAACGAGCTGGGAATATTCTAAATCAGCACTACAAAGAAGTTGAAATGCGTTACGGAATAATAGCGTATGTATGTTAATTAAAACAAGGCTGTTAAGGTAGGATAAGTGTTTTAACTATGGTAGTTTTAGGGTAGGGAATTTGATGCCGCAGAGGGGGGAAAGCCTTGTTAACTTTTAGCATCGAGATCTCTATTTAGATGATTTGAACAGAAAAGTAAAGGTGATGGTTTGATAAAAATTATAGATAATTTCATTGCGTCGTCGCTAATTAATAAAGATATCACAGAACCTTGGTCTTATGCTGAATTTCGTGGATCTTCATTACCCTTGTGTCAACGCCAACTCCTACTGGGACAGTTCCAACAAGCGAAAATGGTAAAATCGCTTTCGTTTGAAGATCGATATTCTTTTCATGTTGGCCGAGCGATCAAAACACTAACACATGAATTCTGGGTAAACCAGATGTGGGGAGATTGGCGATGTACGAACACTCAGGAATGCGGTATTCGTTTTAATAATACCTTTCTCAAAGATGGCAAATGCCGTCGCTGTGGAAGTAGCACAACCTACATTGAAAAGGTATTGAAAGACAAAGAAACTGGATTCTCTGGACAATGTGACGCTATCGTCTTCTGCGATGAATTAAAGGGTTATTTGGTTTTTGAGTTTAATTCGAAAAACCGAAATATCATAACCACAACAGAAGAACCCTATTTAAGTGAAAAATTACAAGTGTCGGCATACGCCACTCTTCTATCTCGCCAATACTATTTACGTATTATTGGACGGGTAGTCCTATGGATAGGTAAACCTAAACCTAATCCCTATAAGTTTTGGTTCTACCCTGGCCTTGGAGAAGGTCTTATTGAACAACAATTCCAACTAAAACGAGACTTAGATCAAAAATTAAAAGAAGGTCGAATTCAAGAAATACAAGGCTGTTGTACGACTCACCAAGACGCGGAATCTAAAAACTGCCCGTTTGCTGGTATCTGTTTATCTCCAGTACGGGATCGACTAATTGAAGAAGAATACAAAGGATGGTTAAGTGGGAAAACTCATTGATTATAAAGACTACATTAATTCTCGTCAGTTTACTCAAGTGACAGAAAAGACACTTGCATTTGTTCGTGTCTTACACCCTAAAATTGAAGCTGTTGTGGAAAATGAAATAGCGAAAATGACTACTATTATGGAAGAATATGATATCTTAAAAAAAGATCGAATACTCCGTACCTCTTTAGACGAAACTATCATAACTTCATTATGCTTTATACTTTCGAATTATCTAATAGATCTAGCAACAAGACCAAATAACTTTAACGTAACCAACGAAAATCTAGATGTTTTTATTGAAAATATTATCCAAGGTATGATTAAAACTTTTAAAAAGACAGAAATATGATATTAAACGACGAACCGAGACGAAGGCTATTCAAAGCCATATTTATAGATGGAAGTTTTTTATTTCATTGTTCTCAAGGTATAAATACCAGAATTAATTATAAAAAACTTATACAATTACTTTTAAACACAGGAGACTTCTTAGTTTACGCAAATTATTATACAGCGCTACCGAATGACTATGACATGGATGAAAAGCATAAGACATTTCTTAAGATCCTAAAGAAAGATGTTCGTCTACGAATACGGAGCGTACCCCTACTAAAAGCTACGATGTCTAGCGATGGTATTGCACAGCGATACTCTAAAGGGGAAGACATTTTATTAGCTTCAGAAATGGTACGAGATGCTGCTTTGAATCGATACGACATAGCAATCCTACTGAGTGGTGATGCTGACTTTATCCCAGCCGTTAATGTCGTTCAAGATTTGGGTAAACCCGTAATCGTAGCTTCTTTCCACGGAAGTCTTAGTCATACTTTAGAGCTAGAAGCCTCTGATATTATTTATTTAGATGAACACTTGGATAAAATTAGGTTATGATCAACGAGACTTTACATTACTATAATGATGACTATTTAGAAGAGACAGCCCAAATGTATCTCCGCAGTATTCGAGGTTTAATAAGAGATTACGCTGAAATACATGAAGAAGCTGTACGACGACGAATCCCTTCATTCCTAGATCCAAATGTACAACTACTGTCTGAGGATGATCGTCAACCTGTAATGGAGTATGTTAAGTCATTGTCTGATGACGAACTTATCCAAGCCGTTCACCGCTATAAATCAATGCCTACATGCTTACGGATCACCTTAGACGAAATTAGATACAGATTAAAAAAAAGTTAATTCCTTTTTATATTACTTTCGTCTAATCTTTTATTAAAAGAAGAGTTGAAAAATCGCGCTAGGCCGGACCTCCGGCCATTCTATTTTCTACTTCCTGTACAATATCCCAACACGTCGCTTTTAATTCTTCGAGATCTTCTTTATGAATTATACTTAAGTCATTTTTCTTAACAAAATGTTTTGCGCTTTTTGTTGTCCTAAGTACGTGTTTTATCTGTATATTTGGCCCTTCCCTAGTAAGTTCTCTATCAAATACTTGTCGTACCATTTCAGGATCTGTGTCGCCTGTAACTTTATCTTGAACTGCACGAAGAACCTTCCAGAGCTTTGGTGCTGAGTAATCCCCTGGTTTCAATTTTTCTACTACATGTTTTTTAACCTTAATCCACTCATAAAGTGTCTTTGCATTCACCCCAATTGCAGATCCAAAATCCTTCACTGTTCTCTGTTTCGAAAAATTATTCCAATGGGCTCCACCTCCCCAAACAATATCACACGCATCAATTGCAATGTCTGCTAATAAAAGCCTATTATTCCTAACCATCTCTTTTATGGCTTTGGCCCTCATAATACATTTCTGCCAATGTATATCTTCATCTTCAGACTCATCAGGTTCGGGTTCAGGCTTAGGTTCTGGTTTTGGTTCTGGTTTTGGTTCAGGCTTAGGCTCTGGTTTTGGTTCAGGCTTAGGTTCTGGTTTTGGTTCAGGCTTAGGCTCTGGTTTTGGCTCTGGTTTTGGTTCAGGCTTAGGCTCTGGTTTTGGCTCTGGTTTTGGTTCAGGCTTAGGCTCTGGTTTTGGTTCAGGCTTAGGTTCTGGTTTTGGTTCAGGCTTAGGTTCAGGCTTAGGTTCAGGCTTAGGTTCTGGTTTTGGCGGTAATGATTCCAATTCAGGTTCTTCGATAGTCTTCGAAACTGAATCAAGCTTTTCCGATAAAGCATCCATGGCTTTATTTACTAGATCTATATTTGGCCGAGCACGAGGAATACCCTCAAATGAAGAAGCACAATCAGTTACTTCAGGGCGGCCTTTAAACTGCCAATACCCTCTCTTTTGCCCAAACCAAATACCACCATCACATTTCCTCTCCAATAGTTTCCTTACCTTACTTATTCTACTTACTAAAGAGGCTCTTTTAGTTTGTAATATTTCAAGAGGGTGGTCCTTCTGTTTATCTACAGGAATATCATAGTACAATTCAAATAAATCATTGATAGAGAGAGGTCTTGGATTTTTCATGAAAAGAGTAATGATTTCGTAATCAGCTTTTCTTAAATTATCAATAACAACACCATCTATCGTGATCGAATATGTAGTTGTATCGATAATAGCTTTAAACTCTTTTCCAGATTTCACTGCGGGTTTAGGTTTGAATTCCGGTTTTGGTTCTGGTTTCGGAGTTATATTTGTTTGCGTTCTAGGTATACTTCCAGAAACCCCATCATAACCAAATATTTTAACTGATTTTTTTACTTCCGCTTTTTTAGCGGCCTTTTTAGCTCGCTGTTCTGGTGTTTTTTTAGAACAGCCTTCACAAATGTTGGATGCTTTTTCCAATCCCCAAAAGGCTTGCCCACAACCACCTTGGCATACTTTTTCGGTAAGTTTAACTTGCGCTCCACCTATCTCTACATATTTATATTTTTCCACGCTTCAGTCTTCCATCCCACGTTCTTCAATCCAATCAAAAGCCTGTCCTAATACTCGGATACACTGTTTACATATACGCATATTTTCAACTTTAAGGTAAACATAACATGCAGTTTTTGGAATTGGGTTTTGGCAAATACTACAAGAAACCACTTGTCCTCGTTTGACAATTTGTAAATCACCATCAAACCATGTAAATAACCGCTGCATTTCTCTCTCAATTATCTTTTAAGCCATTCCCATGCTTTCTTTTTATATCTCTGCCAAGCTGTTTCTTCTTCTTTTACTTTTTCTCGCCAATTGGTAGGCTTTGTGGATTCTAATCTTTTGTATCGGTCGATAACTTCTTGCCGTATCTGATCAATCATCTCAGGTCCAACTTCAGGTATTGTTTTCAAAGGATTAATCTCATCTACCTTAATGGCATCAATCAACTTATCCAACGTCAGGTCACAATGCTCATCTTCCCAATCAATAATGTAATACAGCCTATCTTCATTGAATGAAATTCCACCAAAAATAATTGGATCTTTTTCTATGATCTTTTCTTTATTGGTTTTGAGCTTATCTTTTTCTTCAGTATAATCTGTATAGAGAACCCAAAACTGGTCGAACAAACCTCGTTTTTGCACTTCCACTACTTTCTCCCGAACCGATGGCGGCATTATGCGAGGATACTTATCTAAACTTTCAAATTTAACAACTCGATCAGCTACTTTCTTATACTTATCCACATCTTGCTTAGAGATGTAATGCTTATAGCCGCAAACAAACATCTCAGATTCTTGAGCCGCCACAGCTAACGCCTTGCATACGTTTTCATACAACGCCTTCTGTGCGATTTCTTCTGGAAATTCTTTAATAGCACGAATCATTAATGTCATTTTATCTAAGCGATCATCCAGTTCCTTCCTCTCCAATTCAGAAAAACGAGACTTCACATACTTCATGTATATCCGTGGAGAGAAACCCTCCTTCTTCCCATCATCAAAAGTGACTACTTCTGACTGAGATGGTGTGGTGTATACCGCAAGCGTATCTCCAGTGGTGATAAATCCAGAAGAAGATATCGATGTCGATGAAGTCGGTTCAAAACGCAGTGTTGTCATATTACCCTCTAACGCATAAAAGTAATCGTTCATAAAAGTTTTGGGGATCTATCATAGATAACCCAGACATTTGGCCGTCATTAATCTCAATTACAATAAAACCACCATCTTGTTTTTCCGCAACATCAATAACAAAGAACGTCGCCTTTTGTGAAATGATCTTCGCTACTGTCTTTGCTAACTGAAATGCACCTTCAGGCATCTCTCTAGCACAATCCTCATGCGTTGACCAATAAAACCCCGAAGCTATCATTTCTTCTTTGTAAAAGAAACATCTCCATTCGGCTGAAACAGGAAGCCCATTAATACTCTCATCTAATTTTTTAAGTGGGACATATTCTCGGACGACAACCCCCTGCTCTCTTATCAAAGGATCTATCATTAAATTCCGAATCACGTCTATTAGCTGTTCTCTATTTTCAGCAAACATCAATGTATTCCACTGAAATTTCCTAGAGTTTGTTTTGCCCTTGACCACCCACGGACCTTTCTCTAAGTGAGCCCAAGTAGTCCAAGTGGCAGGGGTAAACGAAGGAATATCTTGATACCAAGCCATAACATCAGCAATATATTGATGCTCAGTGTATGTATTTATTAACTTACACCCTTTTAGTTTTAACTCTTGTTCCAATTCTTTATAGAAAGGAAGTACACTGTAACGACCGATCACCAATTCATTATTTGGAATCTGAGTACGATAATTATACAATTTCACAAAAGTATGCTGGTCGCATACCTCTTCTGCAATTGATTTTTCTTCAGTATTGTCAGCGTCTTCTCTAAAAAGTATACTAGTCATGGCTGCCTCATTAAAAGGGATTTACAATATCATATCTTGTGCAGTTAGTAAATATCGGAGGACTCAATGACTGTTTATATAACAGGAGACAAGCATGGTGAAATAGAAATGTATCAATTTTATAAAAAAAGATTACGTAATCATATCACTCCTGTACATGGTGACAAAATCATAATTGCAGGAGATTTCGGTTTAATTTGGAGTCGTGAGCCATCCATAAAAGAAAAACATTTTATTAATTATCTTAACAATGCAAAGTGGGATACTCTTTTCGTGGACGGAAATCACGAAAACTATGAGATGTTGGCAGAGCTTCCAGAAGAGTCACGTTGGGACGGTGTTGTAGGTAAAGTTAGTGACAAAATTTTTCATTTGAAACGAGGGAATATTTATACAATTGATGGACATAAGATTCTCGCTTTTGGGGGAGCGC
>JAEORY010000236.1 GCA_016840645.1 Candidatus Borrarchaeota archaeon
AAAATAAAACATCTCCTCTAACCTTTCCAGAAACCACAGATCTGCCTGTAACAGAAGATAATGGCATTTAGTTAGCCTCGAAGTTAAATTCAATACAATCTTTTAGATAATCAAGATCAAGAAATGTCCTTTCAAGACAATAAAAAGTTTAAGATTTTACCATTAGCTAAGCAAGAAAGTACCGCAGCTTCAGCGTGGTGATGAATGGCTGTAGTGTGTTCACTTTCATCACGTGCATCGAGGGGTCTCCCTAACGTTATATAGGTGGAATGAGGAAGGTATCAACAGCAAGAGCAATTGGAGGAATCACACGCACACTTGCAGACAAGGTGCATACTCCGATTGTATCACCGTCGTTAGTAGTACCTACGGGGCGTAGGGATGTTAAGCCTGTGGAGATAAGATTTCCGTAAGCCGCAAGGGGATCGAGTCCGTCGTAGAAGCAGGAAGCCTTGTGGCTTTAGCACGAGGTAGGTCATCATTAAGAACCGTACCGTCTTTGTCTATGCTGGTAGGTTCTAATAGCTCGCAATAAATCAATTTCTCTAAACTCAGGCCAGAAAACGTCTGCAAAGTACAATTCAGAATAAGCGCTTTGCCAAAGAAGGAAACCGCTAAGACGTTCTTCTCCTGAGGTCCTGATGATCAGATCTGGATCTGGTATTCCAGACGTGTATAAAAACTGTTCAACAGTTTTTTCATTGACCGCTCCAGGTTCAATTTGCCCTTGCTCTATAAGTGAAGCGATATTCTTAAACGCGTCCACTATTTCAGCTCGACCACCATAACCAATGGCAACATTAAGAAAGTGTTTATCATAATGCTTAGTAGCTTCTTCAGCCCTAATTATTGACTCTTGCACACTCTTTGGGAGTTCTTTTACACGTCCGATAGCTTTTACTCGTACTTCTCGTGAATGGATTTTTGGGTTAGTTAAAATTTCCTCAAACTTTTGGCTTGCTATCTTCATAATTTCAGCGACTTCTTGTAAAGATCGTGAAAAGTTTTCTGTCGAGAAAGAATAAATGGTTACAATCTTGACACCGGCCTCCCAACACCAATCAAGAACCGCATTTATCTTGGCAGCCCCAAACTGGTGACCCACCCATACATCTAGTCCCTTATCTCGCGCAAACCTTCGGTTGCCGTCTAGTATTATACCCAGATGTTGGGGTGTATCTTCTCCATTTTTGATCTGTCTTTTTAACCACGCTTTGTAAAGTTTGTAGATGGGAGAAATCAAATTCACTAGTACTCACCTTTTCACTATTGAAGTTTCTTATCTTTGAATATTGGTGAGAATGGACGGATATAGATGATATTCGTTGTAGAGAAGATGTTCTGACAAATAGATATAGATATTCATATAATCTATGAAATAAATGCACACCTACATCACTGGATGCACTCATAAAGATTTCCATTTTAGACGTTTAGGTGCTTTTAGTTAGGTGCACTATGCCTGATTCGCAAATATAATCCCTTTGCAGTTATATTGACTTTAGCTATATGAAATGCACTATTCCAAGTCAAATAATTCAGCAATGAATATTAAGTCCACTAATTCAATGAATGATAGATCACTGCATTTTTAAAGAAAGAAGATACTCGCATAGGTGAAACTATCGAGAAATCTTATATCAAAAGTCATATACAACGTTATGTTGAATGTACATATGTTGCTAGGAAGGTGACATTTTGAGTGTTCTTCGCAGAGTTGGAAGGGTACTTCGTAGAAAGAAAGATGTAAAAAAAGAGAAACTTGGTCTTTTGATCGATGGCTCTAATCTTCTTGTAGAAAATATTGAGGAAGATCTAGAAAAAATTGATGAAACTATTGCATCAATTGGTGATTTACGTATTGCGAAAGTAATTCTCGATCAACAGTTGCCAGATACCTATATTGACAAAATATTGAAGAAAGGATACCTACCAATTGTTGTACCTGGAGATATAGATGTCTACATGTCGATTGAAGCCATGGACTTAATTTACAGTGGTGAACTTGAAATAGTTGCTTTTTGGACATCTGACATTAATTTTCTTCCGATTTTCATTAAAGCAAAGGAATTAGGTAAGGAAACGGTCGTGCTTGGGAGAACAGAAGGGTTTAGTGAAACATTAGAAAATGCTGCAGATTATATCGTTGTCTTGTCAGAGGAAACTTTATTTACAGAATAGGAATCGATCATATTGACAAGATCTAGTGCAATGTGTATGCAGTAGCATTAATATTTTTCAAAATGAGACTTTTTTCAACAATATCTGTGGATATTGTTCTCTTAATATCTATAATTCAATAAAATCTTTGTTTTGGATATTAGATTCTTTATGTTTACTCCAAGAATCTGACAGTTTTTTATCAATAATCACGATATCTCCGACGGCAGTTACCCAATCATATGGGATTGAAACAACACGAGATTGCAATCTTTTTATGCGTCTATCGATTTTGACTAAAAGCGAAGCAACTTTATTCCTTTTTATATCAAATTTCAAGCTATTAACATGTCCAAGATACTTTCCTACAGAGGTATATACCTTTTTACCACGCACAGAAGAAACTCTTATATTCATCGTAAATCACCGAAGGTGACTCAGTCCTTCCGACAGAGAGAAGGAAGGTTGCAGGCAGTGTGATGAACCTTATAATTATTTATAAAATTGTGGGATTATAAAAACTATTCCAAACTTTATAACCTTACAATTAATTATAGAATGGTGAAATGGTTAATATAGCCCCACGTTTTATGATAATTATCAATCCTTCCGTTGGAAAGACCAGCCTTAAGGTTATCGGGCTGTGTGCTCGTCACCGAGTTCAACACATGCTTCATCAATACCGTTTTACGCAGTATCTCAGCAGTCTTGAAGGACGTTATCCCACTGTGCTCAAAGAAGTCATGGATCATCGACCATTTACGGTAAGGACTACTCTTTTTCAAACGAGGCTCTATAAACTCCCCGACTTGTGAGAGCACCCAATCGTAAACAGCTGGAAATGATTCCTTAAATCCTAGCCCTCTTCGAGCTATTACATAACTTGCTAAGTGGTGTACAGTCAAATTATGTAATCCTGAATAGATATATTTCCCGATAAGGGAAGTATATCCCGGAAATACCTTTCTGAAGGACACACCGCGCTTTTTACACTTTCGTTCTAGCAATTCGAAGGCGGTGATCTTTAAGTTGCTCAGTTTTCGATTGCGTTTCTTATTATAGGAAAATTCTTGCTCGAATTGTAAATCTTCAACCACAATACCTTTGCCTTTATTGATACAATAATTGACCACTTTATCCATCTTATAAGATATATAATCGTTACGTTTATCGGTTCGATAGTTGTGCAGGTTGCCGAACGAGATGCTATGATAGGAGAGTAACTTACCGTGCTGATCCACATTGGTTAACGCCACAAAATTATAATTAAAATCTAATCCAATCGCGCCATGTTCATAACCATGAAGGGGTGTTGGTTCTGAGATATCATAAGACACATGGGCAAAGTAGCGTACTTCTCCCTTAAAGAACTTTCTTTTTACGGTTACCGTGTATTTATCAGCATTAAGAATTTCTTGATACCATTTTTCCTGCACAGAATTTACGGACATCGGGATAAATATCCATTTGTGACCTTTTTGTTTGGAAAAGGTGCGTAACTTAACTGTTTTATCGGGTAATATTTTGATATTCCAGTTTTTTGCGCCTCTAGCTTTCACTCCAACACACCTGAAAGATGAATCCCGTCGTATCCTGAACTCTTCCCTAGTTATATTGCCGCGTATTCGGTCTCTGAATAATTTCTTTGTGCCAAATACTACGGGTTCGAGGTGCAAATGATGTAGTTTCGCCATTATCGATGATCTGCGGGCGTATAGCCCCTTCAACCGTTTGTCATGTGAACCCTTTTCTTTTATCTTGTTAATTTTCTTGTTTATGACTTTTAGCTGCTGTGTCATGTAGTTCCGTCGTTTCTCCAGCCATGTTTTTTGTGCTTCCAATTTCGCGATATTATCGATTAAGATGGTGTTGACATAAGGATTGTTGTGACATACACTCATCAAACACTGTTGTATAGTTTTAACTTCACCAAAGCGTGCTATCATGTAGTCCTCACCATGAAACAGCAGGTTATACCCAATCCGTTTCACCCGATTATAGATAGTGAAGATCTCGTGTAGTGCGGATTCCTGGTTTTTGTCGGGATAGATTCGAAATCTAAACGTTTGAATCATTGTGTTTCTTCCTTTCCTTCCCCTAACGTCTTTTTTTGGCGTTAGCAGAAAATTATTATACAATATTATATATGTAACTTCTGGTTTATATACTTTTTGACGTCAATAAAGGCGACATAATCTCAAACGTTTCTTTATGTTACATTCATAACATCTAGGTAATATTTTTAAACAGTATAGTCTATATAACTATTCAGGGAATGGAATATGAAACGCTCAATGCTTGAGATCGCAAAAATACTTTTTGACACGCTTGATGAAAATGGATCAAATCCATTTATTCGCACCAAAGAGATCGTTGAAAAAACCGGCATAAGTCATCGCTCTTTAAAGCCACTGGTCGAATTGATTCAGTTTATTCAAGAACAACAAACCCTCAAATTCATTCAACAATCGCCAAGAGTAACACTCTATTTTCTTGAGTAAGTGGGACATTTTTATAGGGAAAAAGTTAAATTGGGCGGTTCGGCGCCAACCAAGCCCACGAGGACTGCATTCACACAACCGTTTTAAAACGAAATCAAGTAAAACGACATAGATCACACAGCTTTTGAATAACCTTGAAAGTCGAAAACAAATCAGTGAAATTCAACACTAAAAAAGAAAAAGCAGTTCACATGATTTTAAAAGATTTTTTAATAGTTCTTATATTTTTAAAATGAGTTTTAAGCATTTTTGTAGTTTTTTAGATAGTGTAATGAATGCTGACAGCATTTTATACAATTTTTTCAGCGTTTTGACTTACCAATTTTTTTCCAACGATTGTGATGAAGTTTTCAATGTTTTCGATGAATTGTTTAACGCTTTCGAGGACATTTTTTCCTCTTTGTTAGAAAGTTTTTTACATCCGTTGACAAACAAACTACTTGCGTTCCTTCACTTTATTTATAAAGATTTGACGTTCGTTTATAAAGAAATGCGTTTTTTTCAACGCTGTGTCTAACGCTTTAGTTTATTTCAGTTCATTAAAGGAAAAAAGAAGGTTTTATCTCATTCTTAAAGGCAATCATTTATCGTTCTTACCTTAATTCATAATAATTACTCTTTACACAGTTTCAACGTTATATAAATACCTTTCAACGCTATGCTATAAGACAATGTTCTCATCAGGATTCATAACGACTACCGACTAACTAACCACAACATAATTCAAATAAACTGCCTGCAATAGATTTACTTGATTGTGAGTGAGATCACTTCGCGTGTTTAATTATAATGTATACAAACTTGTTGATTAATGTGTCTTCGTCATAGTCGTATATATTCACTTTTAATATTAGAAATTTTATCGATTCTACGTAACTTCATAATCATTCGAATAAAAAATTCTGTGATATGTAAAGTATTAACACCACTTCAGCAATTAATTGCTAAGTCATGATAAGTGTATAAAAAATATTCTTTGGAGATTGAACGTATGGTAACGGATTCTTCTCATGTTATTTATATCCTTGGAACTGCAGGAAGTGGAAAATCTGCCCTTACGATGAAATTATCAGAATGGTTGTATGATGCGGGATTGAATGTCGTTAGGCTCAACTTGGACCCTGGTGTACGTCAATTACCATATAACCCTGATGTCGATGTAAGAGAGTATGTAGACGTAGAACAGATCATCGAACAATATGGACTTGGACCGAACGGTGCACTCATCGCAGCGTCCGATATCTTGGTTACAAAAATCGACGAAATAAAAAACGAGATTGAGAGTTTCGATGCAGATTATATCATTGTGGATACTGTCGGTCAGATGGAGGTATTTGCCTACAGAAGTTCTGGTTTATTATTTGTAACCGCATTAAGTACTAAGAGCGTTGTAGTTCATTTAATCGATGCTTTGCTTGCGAAAACGCCTGCCAGTTTCGTATCAATGGTGCTTCTTGGCGCATCATTAAAGGTGCGTTTTCCAGTCCCCCATATTACCGTGCTCTCAAAGACAGACTTGATATCAGAAGATGAGATAGAACGGATTTGTAAATGGAGTAATCCAGAGTTTCTGGCGGATGCTTTGGAAATCGCAACGAGAGGACAGCAAAGAGAATTAAATGTAACGCTTCTCAATGCTCTCAAAATACAGGGATACATCGGGGAGGTAATCCCTGTATCTTCTGTAACGATGGATGGTATGAACGATCTCGCTGGTGGTCTGGAGCACATATTCGACAGTTATCGC
>JAEORY010000237.1 GCA_016840645.1 Candidatus Borrarchaeota archaeon
TATTATAGGAGTTCAATTATGTCTGATGCAATTAAAAAAAATGTACAGATCGATCTAGAAATCGACACCACGCATACAGATTCAAGTCACAACCCATATCAGAAATTACTTTACCTTGCTAAGGTTGTAGATCAATGGAGAATATTCCCACGCTTATTCATTGGCGCATATATCTATGTCTTTTATGAATATTCAATTTGGATGATGTCATTGGTTGAACCTACAACCCAACAAGCAAGCATCTACTCAGTGATAACTGGTATAGGTGCTGCTTGGTTTGGATTGTACGTTAACTCTGGTAAGAAAGACTAACCAATTACATAATCGGCATTAATATCTGTAATATCGTAAGGTGTTACACCTTCGTCCATTGCAAATACTGTGTCTGCATCTTTACGCTCAGTTACAATGTTACCACGTGACTGAGCGTGAATTTCAAACAATTCACCTAAGGTGATTTTGTTATCTAACGACACAAATGCTTCGACCATGTCTTGGATCGTTGCTCTATTGTTTTCAACATTATTACCACTACGACCCCAATTGCTTGAGTCCGTATTAAAACGTTTGCCGTTTGTGCTAATGTCAGCCCAAATTGCTTTGCGCTCTTTGAGATCAAACAATACTGGAATTACATTCTTGGTACCCGAACGTAAATCAATCTTTTGCTCTACAGTCTTAGGCTCGTAAATTTCGTTAGAGTTAACTTTATCACGAGTCATCCAACCAGCAAAACATTCTTCATGTTCTGCAAATGTAGGTCCAGTGTACACCATTACATGCATTGCAATGTAACGACCTTTTGCTAAAGCACGTTTGATATTAATATCAATAAATTCACTTGCACCACTTGGCGCACTTGTGATATCGCCCGAATGGCAACCGAAATTACCTTTAAGGTTATAGTATGAAATGTCTTCGATTTTTTCAAAGTTTTCATCATGCAATGATGCAGACAAGTCAATGTCTTGTCCCTTCCAGTAAATAAAGAAACGTAGGTTTGCTTTATCGCCGATTGGCATACGAGTACCACGAGCTACTTCTTTTAATCCTTCGCTTGCTGAACGCATACCTGTTGGCAATGGACATTCATACAAGTTTGGATCGATGTAAACATTACCTAAACTATCTAGATCTTTGAATCGTTTTGCAAGTGATCCTTTAATTACATCAAGTAACTTTTCACGAACTGCTGGTACTAAACGTGCTACTTCATTACGCAATACATAAGCAGACTGTACCATCCCTTTAGGGAATACCACACGTTTGTTAAGAACGTTGTCACGAACTTTAACAGCACCCCACAATTGAGTAAGGTTACGAGTAGGTACTTTGTCTACTACTTCTGCAAAAGCATCAACAATACCAGAATGGTCTCGTACATCTTTGTAAATCAAATCAATGATTCGACGTGCAAAGATACCTGGACGTTTCTTAAGCAAGAAGATTGCTTCCTCGACATTGCTGTTAGCGAAAGCTAATTCTACCTTGCCTTCAAATGTGCGAACTTTTTCATTTTCGCGGAACTTCTTAGCAAGTGCAAACAATTTCTTGCTGTACTCACCAACATGCAAGTTATGGAACAATTTGATCCATTTTTCTTTATGTTTAACGAAGTCCTCTTCACGTGCTACACGTTCCAGCTCACGAGTTAATAAGCGACGAGTCTTGCGTGGAAGTGATTTGAACTTAGTGTTAGAAGCAAGGCTAATATCACCACCGCTCAAATATGTAGCTACTCGAAGAACATCTGTTGTGTCTTTGATAAGTTTAGAATCCCACTTATCTTTTTGCAAGAATGCACCTGCAACAAGACACACGTTTTCCTTAAAAGGAATATTCTCAGGCAAAGTTAAATCTCTGCCCGAGTCAATAAACCACTCAACCACTTCTTTGCTAAACCCAGAAATTGAGTCTGCAGATGCGACGATTTGAGTGAACACATTATCCAGATCAGCCTCACTAACTAGAGTAAGTGTTTTGAAGTTAACCTTTTCGAAACTTACTGGTCTGTCGTTGATTGTAAAATCAGGCTGCCAAGAGCCTTTTGTCCAATAATGTGCTAGAGCATTCATGTAGAGCTCTGCTTCATCCATCTCCATTACTTGTTTTGGAAAGTTTGGATAGAATGGTTTATGAACACGGTGTGCTCCTACACTTTCTTTAAGTATAGGAATTACTTTCAAATACAGAGATGTAATCTGGTCTTCAGAAAGTTGCTCCATGGCGTTAGTTAGCTTTTCATCAGCTACATAACCAAAGCGCATCATTTCACTAAGGAATGATGTTAAATGCTGTGTTGGAGTTTGCGTTTTATCAGCGGCATCCAATACAAGTCCGTTTAACATTTTAAAAGCAATTTTCTGTTTCATTTTACACCTCGTAAAAATTAGGGTGAGAGGAAAGTTTTAAGACTAGTTTTTTTCCAAATAAAAAGTTAGAAGGAAGTCTTTAATATAGCCTCTCGGTTTGTACACATGGAAATCGAGATCGGTAGTTCTTAGTAGTCAAATTAAAGTTTGTAGAAGGAACCGCAATCATAGCCATGTAAAAATAGGTAATTAGGGACAGTACACCTGGTGAGTCTTACGTCGGCTCACTTACACGTTGTTAGAGCTCTTTTTAAGACTTACCGAAGTAAGCCCGCTCTAACTCTCTCAAGGAAAGAGAAGGAACTGCACTTTGGGCATTTCACCCTGGCCCCATAGCCTGTAATCTAATATATCTTTAGTCCAGTTTCATCTAATATATCTTTAGCAAATCTTAACCCCGGACCAGAATTAAAACTGCATTTATCGCGTCTCTTTATGTGTATCTTTCTATGTAAAATTAGTCCGGTATAGTCTATTAGTAAAATACCAACCCCCGGACTACTGTATTATCTAGATTGGTATCTACGTTTATCGCTTCATTTAGTTTAATTGCTTAAACTATGTAAAGTATTATACATGATTAAATTTGTGTGTCAACTGTTTTTCTGAAATTTTTGTGAAAAGTGTGCCGGTTGTTTTGGTAATAAGGAACAACCGGACTTAAATCCTCATATTAACCTCAAGCGGCTAATAGATAGTTCTCGTCATTTGCGATTACTTTAAGTGCCCGCATGGCCTTACGGCTACTCCGTACTGTTCTTGGGCGTTGTACGCGAGATTCTCGAGTGATCGTCGTATAGTCAATCGAAGCCTAATCATCCCCATCATAAGCATACTGGTTAGGCGGGCGAAATTTTTTCATTCTAACCATTTTTCTGCCGCTAAACAGAATCTTTGCTGCCGCGTAATATGCTTATGGTGGAGATGGCGAGTATCGAACTCGCGTCTTAACTATCTTCTCTCACCGTCATCAAATAAAATAGTATCCTATGGTATGGTCGTTACCCTCTAATTAAGTAGAGTGATCTTGGTGTACCAGTCCTGGCGCCTAAGTTTGGTCAACGGGCCCATATTCTAAATTTGTTATCAGCCCTGCAAACATTTTTAATCTGCGTTTTAGGATACCTAAACGTTCTTTGGCTGTTGCCCCTGCTCTAAGGGTTCGGTGGCCATCCTCGAACGATGTAAGTTACTCTCGATAGCATTTTCCAGCTATCGCCTTTTTTCTCTGTTTTAAGAACGTTTGTAATATGGCTCCCCGACCTGGGCTCGAACCAGGGACAAATAGATTAACAGTCTACTACTCTACCAACTGAGCTATCGAGGAATAATTAATTTATACATTATATATGATAAGAATAAGTTGTCAAGAAATTTATTAATCTCGACCATTCTCATAATCTAATGCTAACCTAGGTATTCTGTTAGGATCTGCTAACAAGCATACCGGACGATAATTAACGATAGGTCTAAACATTTCTTCGACTACTTTATCATGAGCAATAAAGCACTCATCTTGGGTATTATATTCGCCTTCTATTTCAACGATATAATTTTCACCGTTTCTCGGATCACCTTGTACTAACATTATAATAAAAAGTATATGTTTCATTAAAATATTTATCAAAATATTAGTAGTTAATGATTGGTGGTAACACCTGGGATCGAACCAGGGACCTTACGGGTATGAACCGTATGCTCTACCAACTGAGCTATGTTACCGAAATAGTTTACTTTATTAATACTTTATAATATACTAAATACAACTTTAAAATTATAGGAAACTTACAATGGAATCTTTATTTGGTATTATTATGATGACTGGTGCTGTAGTAATTGCAGGCATCTCAATATTAGCTATGCTTGCAGGAGCAGGAATTATTTCTTATGCTACTGCATCATGTATTTTTAAGAAAGCTACCGGAAAACATTGTTTAGATAACTAAAGCGAAAAGTGCCAATGAAATTATTTACATTGGCACTCGATCAATTTAGCGACCTAAGATGTCATCAACTTCTTCTTGCGATATAACTTGTGCTTGGTAATTGCCATAACCTATATGGCGTTCGATATTTTGCACAAACGCACGAAGATGATTCTCTGATCCGCTAAGTAAGCTACCTAGCATCCTTTGAAGATCACTTTTGGTTGTACTTTCTAATCCACAGTCTTCAGGATAATTTAGCTCCTCGTTTCTATCAAGTATTACATGATCACATTTGTTAATGTCTAATATATCTAATTCTTCGATATATGCACCAACATAAAGTGCTTCAAGATTACTCACTGAACCTCGGTCGATTAAAGCGTCAAATGTGGCTGAGAAGTAGTCTCCATATTTGTCACCTGTAAATACACCAACATTGTCGTTAGTTACTGGATCTTCAATACTGTATTTGTCTAAGATACGTTTAACGGCTGTGGTGTGTTTTTCTTCCGAACTTGCTATATTTCCAAAAACTCGTGAACGTGGGTACATCTGTCCTAATGTAATATATACATCACGTGCAAGTTTTTCTTCTTCTCTCATGTAGATTAAGTGTTCATGCTCGCCTACTGTTAATGGTTCAGAAACATAATTGTTTCCCCATTGAAACGAACTAACACTTCCTCCTTGATTGCCTCCTTGCCAGCTAGGTCCTCTAGCCGATAAAGGAGTAGTAATCGCTATGAGAGTGATTAGTATGAATGTGATTAACGTTTTCATGTCTTTATCTCCTTACTCCTCTATTAATACTTACAATATAAGTATAACACATTCTATATTAATAGAACGGTAGATAGTGTTACAAGATGTTACGCATTGCGAAAACGCATTTATTTGGCGGAGAGACACGGATTCGAACCCTGACACCAGCTTCCGCTGGCCCTCTGTTTTCAAGACAGTCGCCGCTACCCAGAATCTTTCGGCTTACCTCTCCTTGTTGTTTGGAGTCCCGGGTAGGATTCGAACCTACGCTCTACTACTTTGCAGGCAGTCGCCTTACCAGACTTGGCCACCGAGACATAAATTTGGTCCCTCGGCTTTAGTAAGCATATCGCCTCAGGAAAACTCGTAACATGGCTTACACGAGCCTCGAGTTTTTAATTTGGTAGTGACACCTGGGGTCGAACCAGGACCTGCCGGTTATCAGCCGGCTGTACAGAGCCGCTATACTATGCCACTATTATTTGGAGGCAGGGGAGGGATTTGCACCCCCGTCGACCGGGTTATGAGCCCGGGCTGGTACTAACTCCAGTCCACCCTGCAATTATCAAAGTGCCATCGTTTCATGACACCACTCTTTCCTTTTTTACCGCAATGCGGACATTCTAGGGTTTTATTATTTGAATGGTGTTCTTTCATCGATGACGAAATTTTTTCTTTTTGAACTGTCGACAATGTCCTATTAGAAAGTGCCTTACTAATATTATTACAATGTTCAATAGATCTTTCTGGTTTAGTTTTCCCTTTAAGAGATTTACTAATACTAGTCTTATGCTCTTCTGTTAAATTAAAACCTTTGTTTCTTCCTGGAGGACGAATTCCTTTTTCTTTAAGAGTTTTACTAATTTTTTGATAAATTATTTCTTTTTCTTCTGACGGTAAATGTTTATATACATGACCGCCTTGGCCACCTTCTGCTATATTATAGCATTGTTGATCGCCTAAAATATCAAGTGTTATATACTTTGCTTCTAATAAATTTAGATAATCTTCGTCATGAGCATAACACAATATATCTCTACTAAACGATTCTCTACCATACTTAGAAATTGCTTTAGTTAATAACAACCCTGATCCTAAATATGAATCATTTATATCAGTTGTACTATGTTTGCCGATATAATATTTTCCGTTGATATTATTAGTAGTTTTATAGATAAAATGTTTCATACTTTTATTTATCTAATTACTTTGTCTACTTGTATATCCCGCGATTGTTTGGCAGAAGGGAGGGGATTTGAACCCCTGTGCCTCGTTAGAGACTCACTCCTTAGCCTTAAAATTGGCGG
>JAEORY010000238.1 GCA_016840645.1 Candidatus Borrarchaeota archaeon
GAGGCTTCCTGCTTCGCAGATCGAACTTGCTGTCACATAGGGAATACCATTTAAGTATTCCAGCGATGCCACAGTAGAGGATTCAGTCTCCACAGGCTTAACATCCCTACGTCCCGTAGGTACCACTTGTTGGTTTAAGCCTTCGGTCTCGATATTCACACTGGCATTATGGTCTCTGTCCATCACTAATCCACAGACTGGACAGATGTAGATTCGTTCATCCAACCCGATTTCCCGGATATTCCCGCAGCGTGAACAGGTTTTGGTAGAAGGAAACCACCTATCCACTTTAATCAGAATATGCACCTTTACTTCAAGTGTGAGTATTAGCCCTCCGAGTGCCGTTGATAAGATTTTCCCTCCCCATAAGCGTTGCCAACCTTTAAGATTCTCATCCTGATAGCAGACGATCCCATACGTCACCTGTAGATAGTGGACCAGTTTGTTCTTAATATCTTGCTTGATATCATTGAGGGTGGCATAGGTTTTTTCCAGTTGGCGCTTCGTTTTATACCAGTTGTGGCTGCGATACTGCTGTCTGCTTAACCGTTGATGTAGTCTCCTGAGACGCTTACTAAGGCTGAGGGGGATCGCATAGCGGATAACTATCCCGTCTGAAAGGGTCAGTTGGGTTTTCAGACCGAAATCAATGCCCACCGTTTTGGCGGGTGGTGGAGTGTATTTTTTCGCCTGATAGGTGGTAATGGCTACATAATAGTCACCATGTCTCTGAATTAGAGTGGCATTGGCCAGCTCACTGCCACGAGGAATTTGCGCTAAGCCATTAACTCGTAGGTGTTGTCTAATACCTTGTATTCTGAGATACTTATCATCCAGTATGCGGTAGGTATTGCCGTATTGTTTCAAGGGGATTGAATTGACATAACTCTTGAATTTGAGGCTGCCAATTTTTCGCCCCTTTTCTTTTAAGCGTGCCAGCCCTCGAATATTATCCCTGGTCCGCCTAATCAGACTTTGTTTCATGTGTGAGGATACATGACAAAGGTGACGGAGTTCAAACGTGTCTTTCACTTTGACAGGCACGGCTGAGAGTTTATAGTCTACCTCAAACACATTAGGCTGTGATAGGAGATGGTTGTACAGCCATTTGGCCTCCAGAAACAGCACCCTGAGTTGATGTAGCGTTTCCGTATTGAGATGCGACCTGTCTAGCTTGACCGTGAACACCCGGCAGCGCTGGTGCCTGCATCGCGCTTTGGTAGTCTTCAAGCTCGCCTTGATGGCCTCATTTTTGACACAGGTCATATGATATGCTCCTTCTCAATAGAGGCTAATGAGGTGATGCTGGTCTCAGACTCCTAGTGTACGGATGGCTCAACTCTACCTGCAGGCGTCAGTTTCTAGTTTCTCGTAGGTGATGACAACCACCGATCGATGGCCATGCTATCAACTGCAGTCTAATGGAGTATGCACCTTGGTTTCAAGTGTGCGTATGATCCCTCCAAAAGCCGCTGATACCATGGTCTGAACTCTGACACTACCAAAAGTCATAGTGTTGTAGGTAGCGATCCCTGCCTTCCACTCGCTAGTCATCATAGTATGAGAGGTAAATCACTATTAAAGTATTAGACAGATCCCCTAATGAAATTGAACATAAACACACACTACCGCAATTCATCACCACGCTGAAGCTGTGGTGCTTTCTTGCTTAGTTCATGTAATGATAACGACATATCATAAAGCGTTTAAGTGACGTCCTCCCCACCCTTTCGGATGAGGACTTCCCGCCGCATAAGTTAAAAAATAATCTAACATACCTTAACAAGAGGTGAAATAATTGGAATTAGCTAAACTTCAAGAAAAGGTTGATGAGTTTATCAATGAAATTGGAGGATATTGGGACGATTATGTGATTCTAGCAAGACTTATAGAAGAATTAGGCGAAGTAGCAAGTGTTTTACAGCGCCTAAAAGGCTACCGTCCAATCCCAAAGGATTCAGAACTAGATTTTGAATCGCAATTAGAATTCGAGATCGGAGATCTTCTATTTGTGCTGATATCTTTGGCAAATAAGAGAGAAATTGACCTAGAAGAGGTCTCAATAAAAGTAATTGAAAAATACAGACAAAGAGACTTACCAAAATGGAAAAAGATTCCAAAATGATCTTATCAAGATGTTACTAAACCTTTTAGATTATTTGAAATTAAACATCCCGATATTAATGTTTATCACCTACAAAAGCGGATAAAAATCTCAGAAATCTTAAAAATATAAAGCTTTAAATCTATGAATCAAAATTAGAATAACTAAAAACCTTTCTTGCGGAAGTTTCGAATATGTCGGAAACAAAAGTTTTATCTGATGAAGAATTAGTCGATCAATTCCGTGTGATCAAAGAAGTTGAAGAAGGGCTTGCAAGTTCCTCACTTAATCAGTATCTTCACGATCTGACGTTGTTTTCCAAGTTCACTAAAAAACCCCTTATAAACGTCACAACAAGAGATATTAGAGCCTTCTTAGTTCATTTAAAACGCGATAAAGGATACAAAAAAACCACTTTAGCTCGAAAGGTTTCGACTCTCAGAACATTCTATGACATTTTGTTAAGAGAGAAATACCTTAAGATAAGTCCAATGGGTGAAATCAAAACACCAAAACTAGATCATACATTGCCAATTTTCCCCACGGAAAAAGAAATACATAAACTTATTGTAACTGTCAAAGAAGGAAATTCAAATTATAAGACTCGTGATTTAGCGATTTTAGCTGTTTTTATCTATACTGGAGCTCGTGTAAAAGGCATCCATAACTTGAGTTTAAAAGATATCAATTTTGAAAAGGAAACGCTAAGGCTTGTTTCAAAGGGAGGAAAACACAGATACGTGAAAATTAGCACTACAGCGCTTGATCTAATCAACGATTACTTAAAAATCCGACCTAAGATCGAAGAAAAAGATGCATTATTTATAAGTAGGAATGGGAAAAGAATTGCCATTCGTACCATTCAACATATAGTTGCAAAATATCGAGATCTGGCAGGTATAAATCCCGCTATCAGTTGTCATAAACTACGACATTTCTTTGCTACGACTGCTTTATCCAGAGGTATGGATGTAAGGGTGATTCAACAACAGCTGGGGCATTCAAACCTATCTACGACGCAGAAATATACGCATGTGGTCGACGAGTTACTCAGTAATGAATATAACAAAGCATTCGGCAATGTTGACTACGGAGAGAAAAGGATTTAAAGATTTGAGGATATTGACGGTGCCACCTGCATTGGTGGAAAGTTCAAAAGACCCTCCTTGCGGTTTCTGTCTTTTTCATTACACGCCGTCTAAACTTCAATAATTCTCATATCTGGTACAATGCTCACCTGTCCGCTGCCCTCCTTGACATGTCCTACTTCAAAGGATTGTAATCCTCTTTCTATTAGCTTTTCTTTGAATACATCAACATTATCACGTGATAACGAGAGTAACATTCCTCCAGCAGTTTCTGCTGACGTACCATCTTTTAATGCATAGCCTAGTTGATCAGAAAGGATACCTGTTCCTTCTATGATCGGCATTGTATCAATAACAATATTTACTTTGCTTTGTGTTGCTACTTCTCGTGCATGTCCAGTCAATCCAAAGCCGGTTACATCCGTTGCGGCATTAACCTTGATTTCCTGCATAATCTCTGCTATCGGCTTGTTTGTTGTTGTCATTATCTCTATTGCTTTTTGTATTGCGCGATCAATTACTTTAGTGGGTAAATATTCAGATAAATCAATTAATTGTTGTTCTTCTTTGAGTAAACGATATGCTGCCATCGCAGGTTGCGTTCCTAAAGGTTTTGTTAAGAGAAGAATATCTCCAACTTTTGCACCACGATTATAGACAACACTATTTGGATGCGCCAAACCTACTGCGCAACCACCAATGAAAGGCCATGGATTTATTATAGTATGTCCGCCGACAATGTGTGTTCCTAGACGTTCACAGAAATTTTTAAATCCCTTTAAAAGATCTCGAGAAATTTCAAAAGGCATATCTGTTGGTGCACCCATAATAACTAGTACACTAACAATCTCTACAGCGCCCATCGCATAAATGTCATTAGTTGTATTACATGCAGAGATTTCTCCTTGAATCATTGGCTCGTCAATATTTGGTGTGAAAAAATCTACAGTTTCAATAAGTGCCAGATCATCTCTGATCTGTATTACTGCGGCGTCATCTCCTGCTCCTGCTAACATTTTCTCTTTAACTGATCCTTCTGGTAGATAGACTTCTATGCTCTCTAGTAACTTTTCTAGGTCTGCTTGGGGCAACTTACAGGATCAACCATGCACCCTTACTGCTTTAGTCAGCCTGTAAGATCCTACTAATAGATTCACCTCCTAAGACCATTTTAGAACATCATCTTAATTGTTTTAAGGATTAATAGTTTTCGTCAAAAAACTCATACAAAATATTTTATATCATGAAAATATATCATGGTAATATAATAACAACTAATCTCACATGAATAAATCGATATAATAATGTCGTGAAAGATTCCCATATTTTTCGATAATAGGAGAGGAGAGAGAAGAGAAATGCGTGAGGATTTCATTTGTAGGGATTGTAAATACTACAAACCAGTAGATGAAGTCAAAGGTGATTGTTTTGAGCAAAAAGTGCTGGCAAAGATGCCAATAGAACTATGCCCAGTTCAGGGATTTGAACCAGCTAGAAAGATACCCCTTCAGTCACACATGGTTTTTGAAACAGTAGGAGACATTCATACAAAGACCGTCTTGGATACTCATATGAAAAAGAAAAGAGAAGATTGGCTTTTCAAGTGATCCTACTACTACAAGTATCTAAAAGCAGTAAGGAAAAAGTGGTTGTGGTCTTACCACTCGATTTCATTCATAACGCGAGTCATTACAGGTGTAAGACCAACAATTAGAACCGCTTCTGGTAGAAGAAGCAACGGGAAAAGGATCCAAAAGGGAAGGGCAAATAGAAATGCGAGCATGAATGCTACAGCGAATGCTATGCAAAGTGCATAAATGAACGCACCAACAAAATAGAAAAGATTGTATTCTCCATCTTTGTAATTAAAGTTATAAGTGAGTTTATTGGCGATGAGATAACATGCTCCACCCCCAATAAGATTCCAAAAAGGCATCCATACAAATTCCCAAATACCTGCTTGGGGACTGATTATATTGGATATTGCATTTCCAATAACAAAGCTAATTATAAGAACCTTCTTTTTAATCACAGATCCTTTTAATCCTTCACTCACTCGAAATTGTAGCGGTCCATACGCAATAGGGTAAATAACCCACGTAAGAACAACATATAAAGCAGCCATGATTGCGGTTAATGCAGCTTCCTTACTATCCGCGAAGATTTTCATCTGACTTTTTTTTTCGTTCATGTGCTTTGCATCCATTTCTTCCATGGAATTCCTCCTTAGATATTTCTCTTGTTTTCAAAGCTACTAGTTTTTTGTCGGAAATGTCCTCAAAACAAGAATTTAATGCTCTACACTCTCTTTATCAATCAGCGAATTTAGGAATTTCCAATGACAGAAATTGTAACAGGTTCACAGTTGTACTTGCATTTTAAATTGATATAAAGACTAATAATCTGCTGGTGCGCAAAAATAATGAGGGTAAGACTTATTCAAGATATTTACTTTAATATTGGATGCTTATTTCTTGTGTGTATTGATTAAGGTTTAAATTTTTAATGAAATAAAAAACCTGTTACAAAAAATTTTATAGGACAGATGAGATATGTGCTTAAAACTTTGAACAGTGAGTCTATTGCCTAAAAAGAAACTCAAAAACTCAGAATCGAAATCTACTACACACGAATTTATCCTTTCAGAGGATATGATGAATAGTCAATTACCCCTCCCTGTCGGAAGGGGCTTGTTCCGTGAGGAGCGAGAGTAATTAGTTGATTAGCCTAAGAGAGGTCATGTATATGATAATATCTAAGTTATCAGGAGAGTTAAAGAACACACCAGGGGATACTTCTCTAGTCCCTTGCTCTGTAAATGGTGGTTTAAACAGAGAGGAAACTCTCAGTGACCACCGTGTAATACTGACTGATAACCTTGGCGAAGAGAACCAACCTACTTTAACACCAGTTAAAGGAGGAGATAGGACTTGAGAGTACCTATCTATGTATTGAACATCAGGGGGCAACCTCTCATGCCAACAACACAACATACAGGCAAGAAATTGTTACAAGAAGGAAAGGCTACAGTTGTAAAACGGTGTCCTTTCACCATTCAGTTGAACTATGCAACTGGAGAGGCTACACAACCGATTAAACTAGGAGTGGATATAGGATTCACGAATATATGATTTAGTGCTAAGACCGATAAGTTAGAA
>JAEORY010000239.1 GCA_016840645.1 Candidatus Borrarchaeota archaeon
TAAACTGTGCAAGTGAAGTTGGATTAAAAGCCTTGATGGCCTCTAAGAACTCTCTATCTGTTTTTGCATCGTCAATTACTTGTATACCAATATTGCCAATATTACCAATCTGCTCTATTGGACCATAAGCGCCTCCCTTCAATACTTCTTTCTCCAACTCCTCCAAAGTCAAAGTTCTGCCTGCATTGTTGACCAAATCAGACATAGAAAGATTATTTTCTTTCCACAATTTATAACGGCCAGGTCCAAGGATATCCAACTGTGTGTCTTTTGGCTGTTTCTTTAACCAACTATCATAAGTCAAATTAGCAGAGACAGGTTGTCCAATTCCACCAGCATCATCCACATAGCTGATTGATGCCCTTTGTATCTTGTCAAGCTTGTTGAGTTCTTTAAGTTGTTTATTGGAGAGTTTACTGTCAGGACCAGCCAGCTCATCATAACCTTTCAATAGGGGAACAATGGCAGTTCGACATTGCCAGTGGAAGGGTGGACCACCTGGATAATCCATATCATGACCGATGGGTTTAAAGTCTGTTGTGTAATGTTTCCCATCCAAAGCTCGGCATAATGGAGTAGTCCTTTTATCTAATGTCGCTACTACCTCATAGCCATTAATTAAATCCTCATTGGCCTTATACATCGCCTGGCGGGTGTCATTGGCAACACTCATCACACTTGTCCTCACCAGAGCTGTAGCCTTATGTGAAGCACTACCCAGCATGCCTGGAAACAAATCAGAACCTTTCACTCTCTTTACCAATTCACCAACAGATTCTTCCTGAACAAGACCAAGTTCAACTTTTTGCATCGCATCAACCATCTGCTTGCTAAAAGTCTTATTAAGATAGTGTTCCTGCTCATTCCACCAGCCACCAATAACCTGACCATCAATCATAGTGTTGGTGACAATAGACTTGAGATTTTGTTGAGTCAAAGTAACATCAAATATATTAGCTCCAATAGCGTGGTTTGCTGCCCCCAGTGCCCTCGTATGTTCTATGTTGGCTAAGCTATTCAACTCATTCAAATGAGTTTCTTTAATCTGACTGTAACGAGGTCCAAGAATGTCGTCGCTGACCCTTTTACGAAGTTTCATCAATCTTTGTTTTTTATATTTTGTCAATCTTGCTGCCGTAGGATCAACTTCCAATATGGCATTGACCATCTCTTTTTCTGCTTTTCGTAAGACAGAAGTGATTTTCTTGCTCAACTCTTGACTGTAACGGTCAAGGTTGACTTGTGCTCGTATGGTTGAATCCAGTAATTTCTCAGTAGCTGATTTCATATTGCAATTCCAAAATTTTGTTTTACTTTTTTATGACATTGATTACAAATTTTTTCATCTGTCATTTCAAACCAACAATTGCTACTACTCCAAAAAAATTTATACTTGTAGCACATAGGGCATTTAAACATAAACAATTTTCTAATAAGTCTAATCATCCTATTCACCATCAACTTCAAATATTTGTGGATTATGAACCCAATACAATTTACGGCCACATTTAGGACACTCTCTTGCATCATCTCTATAAACAGATAAAGTGTGTTGCCAATAATCAAATTCCTGTCCACAAACGCATTTTGTCAATGGTAATAATTCATCATCACTATAATCAAATTCAACTTTATCTGTTACATTTTTATCTGTCATTTCCAACTCCTGGCTGTTAATTCTTCTTACTCTTTTTCCATACTTTCCATACTTTGTTTAAATCATAAGCCGAATCACAAATAAATTCTGCAACTCTGGCATTCTTTTCAGCAAATTGAGTATGTGTCATTTGAAAAACATAATCATCGTGATTATTGCTTATATTATTTGAAGGTCTATATCGCAAACCCATCTTTGACATTACATACTCATCTATTTCGTGTAAATAGACTTCAAAAATCATTTGCCATTTATCATGATCAGCTCCTATCTTTATACGAGGGACTTTGTTTATTCCTTCCTCAGGAATAAAATAAAATTCCCCACCAGTCCCTTCTCTTAAAACAAGTTCAATTTGTTCCCACCCCGCTTCATAAATACCTACAATAATTTGCTTTTCTTTAGCCATTTCCAACTCCCGGTTGGTTTACTATTTAACTTCATGTATCACAAGCCCTTGGTGGTCTCTCCTTTCCATAATTATTTGGAGCAGCACTAAAGGTTGACATCACCCGTTTTGTTCTACCTTTACACACTGGGCATGGGATTATATCCTGCTTGGTACCAGGGAAACACAATCGTTCAAAAACCATATCGCATTTCTTACATTTAAATTCATATATTGGCATTAATGTATCCTTTAAACTATCTACCAGATCACCGTGACATAAGCCAGAATAAACCTTTTTTATTTTTTAATATGATTATATACCTTTAAAAAGAAAAACCCTTATTTTAAGTATTTTAGTCAAAAAATAAATCCACCTTCACCAATAGGAGTAATTTCATCACAAGTACTTCCAAGTGAAACCTTTACCTCTTTAATTGGTACAACGTCACTTTATCCCAATCCATTCTAACAAAAGGCTCAACTGGATTACTAACACAGTTTCTTATAAAATCTGCCATTTCTTTTACTGTTACATCAGGCGGCATTTCCACTCTGACTTTAAAATCTTTTTTTCATTCTCTCCACCTAATTGTATAATCTTCCATTAAATGTAAATGCCTTGATTTTGTATGGTCTACTTTTTCAACTGATAATAACTTACCTTTATGCCATACATTGAAACACTCTCCAAATTCAGCATCACCAGGAGTGATGTGTTTCCCAAGATTATTCGTTGCATTCCTTAGACTTGTATCGCATCTACGGACATCTTCTTCTGCTTCCTTTAATGCCTTCGTTCTTCGCTCCCATTCATCTATCATGTCATTCATCGTGTTCTTCATCCCGGTCTCTCCTTTATATCCATTATTTATTTTCTACCTTTACCTGTTTTCTGTGTGTCTTTACAGCCACCACGACCTTGGTTTGCTCGCTTGCCCTTTCCTGATCCATCTCTTTTCGGCACACCTTTCTTTGCCATATCTACTCACCTCCTTCCTCTTCTTCGCTCACATTTTCCTCCTCCTCAAAAGGCTCATATCCTTCAGCCTCAATCATTTCCTTTTCCTCATCCACGGTTCGATCTTCTGGCAATATCTCACCAGCCTTCAAATTATACAAAAAAGTATCCATGCTAATACGACCAGCCTGCACCGCTGCCAACAATGAAGTGATCTCTTGACTACTCAACCGTTGATCGACAAAATCTTTATTCATGGTAAGAATGATACCATCTGGACTCTTTCCCATCCACTCTGCCGCAATCCTTAAAATATTCAACAATCCCAACTCAGCACTATTGGCAATAGAACCAAGGGTGGCGGAGTCACCAGAGGATCTTATCCGATGTGTATCTGCTGCTTCAACTGCCTTCTTTTGCTCCTCTAACAAACGAGCACCCAACACCGCCATTCTCCTCTCTATATTTTCCATTGCCTCTTTTATCGCTCTCAGCCCCTCACCGCTGAACTCCAGATAACCACATCTTGCGTCTGGCTTCTCCGAGATCCAAGCCTTTTCAGGACCAATATACAGTTCTGAGTCTTTCTTGAATCCAGCGGCCCAAGGAGTTGGCAGCGCACAAAAGTGCAACCCATGATGATAATCCACATCCAACCGCCAATGTTGTAAATTCTGCCATACCAAATCAATTAATGGTGGTTTTGTGGGAACAGGAGAATTAGCCACTGCACCAAAGAACTGAAATGGGATAAACTCAAATCTCTTTTTACGAATATTTGGTTTGAGAACTTCACCATCTAATTCCCACTCACTGTCTGTTGATGTCTTCCTCTCCACCTTTCTCCAATTAGACACCTCTAAATAACCACTATCATCTAATTCAAGCAATTTTACACGATCAACTTCATTCTCAATGAATCTATCCTCCAACGACTCCTCATAATCTGTTTCACCTAAAACAAGACGGCTTAATATCAAGTTGCCCTTTACGTCGTAATCGTATTTAGCATTAAAAATGTTGATTGCGTTGTACAGGGACAAATAAGGTTCTATCTCTGATTTATTTTTTATGTCCGCCAAAATGCCAAAATACCCATATGACAACAATTCATTTACTGTTATTTTCACCACATCTTTAAAAGAGAGACTGTCAAGGGTCACTCTCTCCAGCCACTCTTCCATGGTCGATGGGACTTCCACCACCGCAGGCTTCCTCATTATCGCACCACCCAGCCCTTGAACAGTCCTGGCAGTGGCATTAAAAAAACTACCTCGACCAATATAAGCATCGTAATCATCAATCTTCTGACCTTTCAGTTTAGGCAGATACAACTCACCTTTTGACTTTACTGTGTCTTCACCATCAAGAATATCAGCGATGGTTTGCCACCCTCCTACCCTCAAATTATAAAATGAACTTTTACTGTCTACTGGCATATATTTGTTCCTCCATCATGTATTATTTCCCGGAGTTTAAAATCTCTTATGCATCGTTATAGTGGTTGAAGCATGCCGGAATCCCTTCTTCTCTAACAACCGAATCATCGGCACATTACTAATGTTAGCTCCAAGTATTTGCCACTCAACCCCTTGGTCCTCATACCAACTCTCTCTCCTATTTAGCAATTCCTGTGCCACTGCTTGTTCCCTATACTTAGGATCAACAATTATTCCCATCCCTGACCTGGCATTGGTAACTATGCCTGTTTCTTCTTTCACTCTCTCATCTATTTTCCCTATCAAAGCCCCAACAACTTTCATATCAATTGTTGCCACCCAAACCTTCCCAAGATTGTTTTCCCAAGTATTCCGGAAGTTCTGAACATACAGTCGCTTGGCCTTCTTTTCGTCAAAGAAAGGATCAGTAACAAGATGGCTTGGAAAGTCACTGTTTAAATAACTTTTTTCAATCTCGGTAAAATCTTCTTCATATGCTTCGCGAATAATAGTATCACCAAGAATAATTTTACGCTGACTTGGCAAACGACCACACATATTATTGAACCCCTCAGCATAATAAAAACCATATGCCTCCAGAGCCTTTATAAGCTCTAAGGAATCACTTGGTACATTACAGCTCAGAAAATCATATCTCTCATCCTCCATTCCTAACATTAAAGAATGCAAAAGGTTATAAACATAATCACTTTCCTTATCGACATCTTTTTTAACCACCAAACCATCTAACACTCCTACTTTTACACCAAAATAATTTGACAGATATTCAACAGGATAAAGAATTCCCATTGCCACTATCTCATTTTTATCAATCACAGCGACATCGGAGACAAAGTAGCTCGAGGCAAATAACTTTCTAAATAAATTAGTATATTCATATGATCTCACAATTTCTGTATCCAACTTTGTATTAATGAAAAAAGTATTGGCATTTTCAACATAAAAATCATGAAGTCCAACTGTTATGTCCCAACTCTGTGTAATCATCATCTCCCTCGTATCTCCTCACATAAATTAATGGCAAACCTCGTATCTTCCAATCTAAATCCCTCACCTTTCAGTATGTTTTTGTAACTCTCAGTGTGTAAATTCATAAACTGATTAGATAGATTATACTCAGTATTGTTTATGGTCATTATTCGCTTTGGCTTTCCACCATCTATACGAAGACTAAAAGAAATTCTTCCTATCGATTCACCTTGCATTCTAAATCTACCCCAAACATAACGTTCCTTCATATCCATTATATTTAAATCACTAAAAGAAGAGCCACTACCAAACAGCCAACCAATAAGATCAAATAAGTGGACACCGATGTTTGTCGCCACACCACCTGATTTTCTTACATCTCCTTTCCAACTGTAATCATACCATTTTCCTCTGGGCGTGGAATAAATAATTTCCACCCAATACTCATTGTGGGAACACAGGATCTTTTCTCTCAATTCCTTTAGACTCGGATCATGTCTCAATTGTAGAATGCAATTAATTTGCCGCCCTGTTTCATCTTCTATTTCTTTCAGGGCATCAATATTCCGAGTGTTCAATACCAAAGGTTTTTCACAAATAGCATCCGCCCCTAATCTCAAAGCCAACCGACAATGGGCATCATGAAGGTAATTAGGAGAGCAAATGCTTATGTAATCAACCCCTTTATCATTTCTTCTTAGTTTCTCCAGGTGACGATCAAAAAGTTCTATCTCTGTGAAAAATTCACACTCAGGAAAATAGCTATCTATTACACCAACAGAATCATGCGGATCTACAGCTGCTACCAACTCACCACCCACATCTTTGATGGCTTTCATGTGACGTGGGGCAATGTATCCTGCCGCCCCTATTAATGCAAATCTTGGTTTCAATTAAA